>JAFDXG010000004.1 GCA_018268105.1 Bacteroidota bacterium
ACCATATTGACTTCATCTCATATACTTCCAGAGAATTAATCTTTGGACCATATTGAAAGGACTCAAATACCATTCCATCTCCGGGCCTTACCGGTGGCATCAATTGTTTAATAATATATCTTCTGCCATAATTCACAAAAATTTCCGCCACTGTTTTATCAATCAATATTTCAATTTTATTCTCCGGGCCTGACAGTTCATCTGCAGGAATGTGCAAAATTTCATTTCCCTGGTAACGAAGGCGAAGATCACTGCCGGGCTGCAGGGCAATATTCATTTTTATGTGCAATGGTCCCGGTGCTACAGAGGTAAGTTTTTCATTGGCCTGGGCGATGTTTAAGTTGCCCCATATATGCGATGCCGCGTGTAATTGCTCTAATTCTGCTATCGGATTGGCAACCATGCGTAATCCCTTTTCAGTAGTAATAATAGAAAAAGTAGTTGGGAAAAGCATCATTTGTGTGAAGGGCATTCCATAGTGCTGTATCCGTCCCCACGCCATTTGTACCCGCCTGCCGTCGGGCATATTTTCAAAAGATTGTGCAGCGTAGAGGAGGTCGTTCCCGTCACTATTATCGCCTTCGGCATACTCCAGCTTTTCAGTTTCCGGGGTAAATACTTTGCCGTCAAAGCTGCCAATGAAATATGCCGAACTTCCCCCATGAAGCACCCATTTAATGTTTGCCGGATTGCCATCCACAGCTAAGGGAAACATATCGGGACATTCATATAAACCTTTAAAATGGCTCTGCCGCTTCCATGTTTTCATATCAGTAGAGTTAAAGATGGACATACCGTCCTTTTCAAACAATACCATTACCCAAATTTTAGCAGGTGCATACCAGAAAATTTTGGGATCACGGGTATCATTTGTATCCCATTCGCGGTTGCTGTCTATTATGGGATTGCCGGTATATCGCTGAAAAGTTTTACCGGCATCCGTGCTGTAGGCAATACATTGTACCTGCTTGCCAGACCATTTATCAAAGGCGGTGTAATACAATACCATGGCATTTTTTCCAAAGCCGCTTGCATTGTTACTATCAACAACAGCTGTTCCCGACCAGGGCGAACCCAGGCTATCCATTGTTAATGCCGGCGGAAGTTCTGTCCAATGCATCAAATCTTTGCTTACGGCATGTCCCCAATACATATAGTCAATATCAATATTTAGATCGTACATGAAAGTTTGCCAGAACAAGTGATATTGCCCGTCATAAAATACAGGTCCGTTGATGTCATTGCTCCAACCCCGCTTCACCGTAAAATGAAACCGGGGGCGGTTTACTTCTTTATACAGGCTATCACTACCGGCAATATTATCAGACTGGTATATTCTATTTAGCGACCGTGGACTTGCAGGGCAAACCAGGTCAATTTTTTTTCCTATAAATTGAGACAGGTCTGCATATACCCAAAAATCAACAGTATCCTTTGCCAGTTTCACCGGAAACTCCATCTTCGTTTGACCGTTTAGGTTAATCTTAACCGGCTTCATTCTGGCTTCCTTTTCCACAGGTATATTGAGATAACGTTTGGTTATTTTCATTTTGACCGGCTGTGAATATATTGCCGGTGTAAAAGCAGTGAAATGGCATAAAAACAGGACATGCGGGATCAATTTTCGGAAGCAAATGAGCGACATTTTAAAAAAGGGTTTTAGTAAAAAATTTAAGAAAATTATACATAATATTCACACACAGGATACCGATGCCGTACGCCAAAAAATAGTATCTTCATCATGTTAAGCTATGGTATTATCTATAGAAACCGGATTAAGGTAAAGCTATTAAATAAAAAAGCATGAAGACGCAACTATTAAGTTTGTTACTGCTGGCCGCTACATCCGTGATAGCACAGCCTACTGTAAGAGAACAGTTTGAGAAGATAACTAACATGCAGCAGGCACAAAAATTTATTGATGATAATCCCGCTTTAAAACCCGCTATTCTTCATCTCGAACTGGGGAGAGACAGCTCACGCATAGATATTCGCTTGTTACAACAAAATGTGGGTGATGTATTTTCTGTTGGCTATGTAACCTATAAAGTTGTAGAAGGAACTGAATCTGTAAATTATCGTGCCAACTACATCTTTCTTGATGGCGGCTCTTTGAACAATGCCGAAATAGACAGTCTCAAAAAAGTGATCCTGGATAAAGCCTCCAAAGGGGAAACTTTTGTGCAACTCTCCGACGAATACACTATGGATGGCAATACTACACATGGCGATACCGGATGGTTTTTTGGACCCGAGATGATGCCAAAAGAATTTCAGGATGCTGTTAAAAATCATAAGTTTGGTGATATATTCTTTGTAGACGTTCCTCAAAATCAATGGCACTATATTGTGAAGAAAACCTATAACGACCAGGTGACAAAAAAGATTACTGTACTTAGGGCGAACGGAAGATGACCACCGGGATACATTACAAAAAATAAGACCCCAAAAATGATCTACGTTTTGAAAACATCAAATTGAGAAAGAACCTTTTTGAGTGCAAATGCAGCATGATGCACCTGCTGTGTCCAGTCTTCAGCCGCCATACCATCGGCACCATCAGAAATATATTTGAGGCATAGGAACGGTATATTTTCTTTCATTGCAACCCAGGCAAGGGTATAAGCTTCCATATCCAGCACATTATAATCAGAACCTGCATGTGCCATTTCAAAACTGTCACCTGTACCGCAGATTCCTTCTGGTAAACCCTGTAATTTCAACCCATAATGCAGCACGGGCTCCTGACCGGATAGGGGCGTCTCATATTTCCGGAATCCAAGACCGGTGACATCCATATCGCGCTGTACAAATTGCGTACAGCATACAACTTCACCCCGTTTAAATTCGCAGCTACCCGCAGAACCAAGATTGACAATAAGTTTTGGTTTTTGCATACTTATACCGCGGGTAAGGTGGTATGCAGCATTTATTTTTCCTATACCGGTAAAAAGGAGATTACAGTTACCGAATACTTCCGCCGCTTCACTCTCCAGTGCAAACACAAAGAGAATATTGTCGCTAAGCATAAGTTCAGTAATTTGAGCGTAGTTCATTTCTTAATGTTCTCTTCTTTTATTTATTCTTCCTTTGAATTTACTTACACCATCCATTAAAGCTTCTACTACGATTCTGCCGGCAGGTAAATGAGTAAGATCATAATTAAATATAGCGTTCTTAACCCCTTTGTATTCATGTTTTTCCCAAATTACCCCATCTACCGTGATCAATACCATCATGTTGCTTAACCTGTTGGACACCACACTCAATTGGGTCTGGTCGGAAACCAGTCGGGGATAAAGTGAAAATGCATATTTCGGAACTGTAGTATCCGGAACAAAACCCGGAACTGCTCTAAAGCTCAGCATTTCTCCATTGCCGCAATCACTTTCGAATGCATGGATGAGATTACCTTTCATATCAAACATGCGCAGGTAACCATCACCGTTTCGCGGTTCTGCCCAAAATTCCAACCCATCACCGGCGGTATCAGATAAAGACAAGGTATATAGTCCGGCTGCAAGACGAATAGTATCGGTGTACAGGGTTTGCGGAAATAGCTGATCAGGTGTTTTCCGAAAAATAGTATCAGATATATTACCAACCAGGTAAATATTATTGTCTTTCGGTTTGTTATTTGTAAGAAATTTCAATATAAATTCAGAGGGATATTTGCCAGGCGCAGTAAAAGAAGATTGCATTTCGTTATCACCTGTCCACGCATCTTTCTTCCCATTGGGACGGGAAAGTAAAACACTAAATATATTTTGTCCATCATTTCCCTGCACTTCACCCGGCAAAAACACCTCTGCTACTTTGTTGAAAGCAAGGTCACCTTTCCATTGAAAAGTTTTTTTTGCAAATCCCTCTGTTCCATAAACAATGGTGAGAGAACGAAGATGATGTAAGCCAAGATTTCTTATTCTTATCCTTGGTGTGAAACTTGCAGGATTCAAACGGAAGAAACGTTGTTCATCGCTGGGCACTATTATAGCATCAATAGCTACATCATTTTTTTGTTTTGGTTTTGAATATTCAAACAAATAGGCAGAGATGTTTTCTACAGCCTGAATATTACCGGTAGCGGTATAAGGCTCCATCTGCAGCGACACCTGGTGATCGCCGGGTTTTACAAATACATCCATCACATCGGGATCCTGCAAGTCGCCCGGGCACCAGTAAGCGCGGTCGTATACCCAGGTGCCCCCCTGCGGATACAAGGGATTATCGCCACAGTCTTTCCACATATTTCGGTGATCAATAGTTTTTCCGTCCAGTTTAATATCACGCCACCTGCTGCAGAACTCACTACATCCTCTCGGCTTATCCATTCCATGTCCGGTATGTTGAATTCGAATCCGGTTAATTGCAGCACCTGACACAGACACATAATCTATGGGCAACAGGTTGTTTTCAATTTTCGCGTTAGGATCACCGTATTTGTATCCCTTATTCCAAAGCGAAACCATGCCCATCGGCGCTAGGACGGGAGGCCCTGACAATATTTCGAAATCAATCGTCAGCGCCCAGCCCACCGTATTGTCTTCGTAGCCGGTATGTATATATTCAATTTCTACACTGTCGCGCAGGTAAGTTGAGAAATCGGTTACATCTACCTGCCACTTCCAGCTCCATCCCTTGTTGTAAATACTGCCATAAGGAGTAAGCATTCTCCCCAATTCATAACCCAAAGATGTACCATTTACGCCACCCTTTCGGCGTATCATGATATGATCAAGATAATCCCAGTGCGCAGTATGTAAACTATCCGGACTGCCAAGAGTAAGATTCATTGTTATTTTACGAACCGGAAAATTTTCTGATGGGAAAACACCCCAGGCAGGATATACATTCTCACCTTTCTTCGGATCACATATTATGGTGGCCCGGTTATGTGTAACAACATGAGAAACTACCGGCTTTTGCGCAGCAGCCGTCATCGAAGTGATAAGAAATAATATGAACAGGACCGGTTTCATTAGTCAATAGTAGCGATTATTATTCAGTACTAATGCTAAGAGTTTAACTGATTAACCTGATAAACTCGCTACGGGTTTCATTTTTTTCAAACTCACCAAAAAAAGCAGATGTGGTTGTAATTGAATTTTGTTTTTGTACTCCACGCATCATCATACAAAGATGTGAGGCCTCTATCACAACGGCAACGCCAAGAGGCTGGAGGGCATTTTTTACCGCATCTAGTATCTCTGTGGTAAGCCTTTCCTGCACTTGTAGCCGCCGGGCGAATACATCCACTACCCTTGCTATTTTGCTAAGCCCTGTAATCCATCCGTTAGGTATATATGCCACATGTGCCTTGCCAAAAAAAGGGAGCATGTGGTGTTCGCACATACTGTATAATTCAATATCTTTTACAATGATCATTTCACTGATAGGCTCATGAAACTTAGCAGAGTTCAGTATGGCTTCAGCATCAAGAGAATATCCCTGGGTCAGATACTGCATTGCCTTTGCCATACGTTCAGGTGTTCTCAACAGTCCCTCCCGTTGCGGATCCTCCCCTAAAGTACTTAATACCTCCTTATATGTATTTGCCAATGCAGTAGTTGTCTCGGGATCGAATAGTTCCGATTTCTTATATGCCATATTCCAATTTAATTTTACTATCAAAAAAAATTATACCGGGTATTCTACAAAGTTTCTGGGCGTTTCGTATAGTCTTACCTGTAAATCGTTATGCTGATCAATCCTCGGGCGCAACAGATTATAAATTACAATCGCTATGTTTTCTGCGGTAGGGTTCAAATATTTAAATTCTGCAGCATCAAGATTGAGATTTCGGTGATCAAATCTATCTATCACTTCTTCCTTAATAATATCCGACAGCAGTTTCAAATCAATAACAAAGCCGGTGTCAGATGCAGGTTCACCTGTTACTTTTACCTCTAACTCGTAATTATGTCCGTGATAATGCGGGTTGCTGCATTTGCCAAACACTTTTAAATTTGTAGCATCATCCCAGGCTGGATTGCTCAGCCTGTGTGCGGCATTAAAACGTTCCCTTCTGTAAACTGCTACTTTATTACTCATCATTAATTAATCAGGTTGCAAAAGTACGGAGTATATGCATATTAATCGAAACTGAATAAAGAACAAACCACTGAAAGGTGCGACGCAACAAAAGTTTAATAGTAGTACTAAAGCCTGGTTCATAAAAAAATCATCGTGCTCCTCTTAATAGCGTGCCAATAAAATAAAAAAAATTACGGGTATTGTGTTATACCCAAATGTGCTTAACTACCCATAATACTCCACATATATTTGCGGCGTTTCGCAGAGTTTAATGCAATGCAGTTTTGCAGATGAAGGCAACCGGTCGGCAAGCTGATTCCAAATACCTATGGCAAGATTTTCTGTTGAGCAAAACTGTCCCTTCATAAAGTCCACATCTTCATTCAGGTTTAAATGATCCAGTTTTTCCAATACAAATTCATTAATCAGCCTGCTCAGTTTTTTTGCGTCCATCAAAAATCCGGTTTCAGGATCAGGCTCACCCTTTATCGTAACATATAGTTCGTAGTTATGTCCATGCCAGTTTTCATTGGCGCATTTCCCAAAAACTTCATCGTTTTTCTCTCTGCTCCACAAATTATTGTATAATTTATGTGCCGCATTAAAATGCTCAATACGGGTAAGATACACCATACCTTTCAAAATTTCAGCAAAGGTATAGTTTCTGACAAAAGACGGGAAACATGACTTCAGTTATATCATTTGCCGAATGAATTTCTGAAATTTGCCACATGAATATTTTGATAGTGGCTGCGACACCACAGGAGGTTAGTCCAACAAGGCAATATCTTGCCGAAAAAATATATCAGAGAAGGAAACGTAATGTAGACATCCTGATTACAGGAGTGGGATTAGTAAATACTACTTATAACCTCTCCAAATATTTTTCAGTTAACAAACCCGACTTAGTCATACAATCAGGTATAGCCGGCAGTTTTCATCCATTCTACCCGCCGGGTATGGTAACTGTTGTAACGGAAGAAGTTTTTGGAGACCTCGGTGTAAAAGAAAATAATGAATTTAAAGATATCTTTGACCTGAGTCTTGCAGAGAGTGGTTTTCCGTTTTCGAATAAATTACTGATTAATCCGCATAAGCCGTTCTGCAATAAGGCAAAATTGAGATTAGTAAGGGGATTAAGTGTAAATGAAATAACCACTGACCCCAAAAGGATACAACAACTCATTGAAAAATACAGTGCGATTGTAGAATCTATGGAGGGTGCTGCTTTTCATTACGTATGTTTACAGGAAAATATACCCTTTGTTCAACTAAGAGCTATTTCTAATTTTGTGGGTGAACGCGATAAATCAAAGTGGCTGATGAAAGAAGCGATTGAAAATCTGAACAGGGAAACGATTGCATTGGTACATCCATTATTATGTTATTAAAAAACTACGATGAAGTTCACGCTGGGGTTTTCGCCCTGCCCTAACGATACGTTCATTTTTGATGCACTGGTAAATAAAAAGATAGGCACCGGTGAACTTGAATTTGAACCCCTGCTCGAAGACGTGCAGACCCTTAACCAATGGGCTATTGAAGGCAAACTGGATATTAGCAAAATAAGCTACGGCGTCTTACCTCTCGTACTTTCCCAATACAAAATGCTGCATAGTGGCGGCGCTTTAGGCAAAGGCGTTGGTCCGCTGCTAATTTCTGCCAATGTGGTTGATATTCACAAACCGGGGTTTAATATAGATGATTATACTATTGCCATTCCGGGAGAAAACACAACTGCACATATTTTATTTTCGCTCGTTTATCCAAAAGCAAAAAATAAAGTCTTTAAAGTATTTTATGAAATAGAAGATTTTCTGCTAAGCACTACCGGGGAAAAAACGCTTGGCGTTATCATTCACGAAAACAGGTTCACCTATCAAAACAAAGGGCTATTCAAATTGATGGACCTCGGTGATTTTTGGGAAAAGAAAACCGGCTACCCCATACCGTTAGGAGGTATTGCCTTAAAAAAGAATATTCCTTTAACCATACAGAAATCTATTGAAGCGCTGATCAAAGACAGTATCGTATACGCATTTAACAATTATCCTTACCTGCCCGACTATATCAGGAGACATTCACAGGAGATGGAAGAAGCCGTGATGCGGCAGCATATTGATCTGTACGTAAACGAGTACTCACTCGACATTGGGGCGGAGGGGAAAAATGCAGTGAATTCATTTATAGAAATATATAAGCTTAGTCACCCCGGGGCTTCCATTAGTAATGAAGTATTCATATCATTGTAGTTAATAAATCATCCCTGTTGGAGAATTTTTTCAATGTCAATAAAGAGTTTTTCAATCTGCTCGGCTACCCGATGAGCTATATAGAATTTTTTGGGGTGATTAGCGGTCTAATAGCAATATGGCTTTCAGCCAAAGCTCATATCTGGAGTTGGCCGATGGGTATTATCAATGTCGTGTTATCATTCATCCTGTATTTCCAGGTGCAATTGTATCCTGATATGTTTTTACAGGTTTTCTTTTTTGTAACCAATATCATGGGTTGGTGGCGCTGGAGCCATCCCAAACCGGATGAAGCCGACCGGAAGCAGGAACTGAAAGTTAGCTATATGAAACGGTCTCAATTGTTGTTTACCCTTGTAACAACTATTGTAGGTACTATTTTGCTGGGAAGTTTTGCCAGCCGGTTGCACCATTGGTTTCCTGTTGTATTCAGTATACCGAGTGCCTACCCTTTTGTTGATTCATTTATTATGGTGATGAGTATCATCACTACTTTTTATATGATACAAAAGAAAATTGAGTGCTGGGTGATATGGATTATTATTGACATTGTGGCTTCAATACTTTATTACATAAAAGGTATTAAGTTCTACAGTTTTGAATACCTGGTGTTCTGTGGTATTGCTGCATTTGGTTTATGGCACTGGATAAGAGAATATAAATCATATAACCAACAACCTGTACTAAAAGAAGATTGGAAATAAATAAATCAAATTTATAATTATGAGCAAATTAGGAACAAGAAGTAAACCTGCCATTGTTGTGATTTTTTGCCTCAATGTAAAAACCTGGATAGAAGTAGATAAAAGATATTCATCAAAAGTTTAACCGACAATAATATTTTGGCAATTATTTACCCCTATCAGGCGAGCTTTTCCTTCCACAGGCGCTGGACAACTTTACTTATTTGCGGAGTATATTTTTTATTCTTAAACTGCTCAACCAGGCGGACACCTCTTATTGCATTGGTCAAAAATATTTCATCTGCGGCTTCGAGGTTCTCTACCGAAAGTGGAGACTCCTCAACTTTTAAACCAACAATGGGTAATTCATTTAATAAAAACCTTCTTGTGACTCCGGAAACTCCACCCTCACTTAAAGGCGGAGTATATATGATCTTTTCTTTTATACAGAAAACATTTGCAGCAGTTGCATCGGCAATTCTGCCATATTGATTAAGAATTATACAGTCATCCAGCTTTTTTTGTTTGGCAAATATTACACCCATAATGTAGGGAAGAAAATTATTTGACTTTAGAGATGAAAAAACATTACACGCCTTACTGGTATCTGGATAAACATCAATAACAATACCTTTACCATCATCTTTAACCGGGGGCAATTGATGAAAAGCCATACTCTGAATGATATAATTGGGACGCATATCATCCAGGTCATATAATCCCCCATCGCTACGAAAGATTACCATTCTAATAATAGCACCGGTTTCAATCCTGTTTTTTTCGCAGAGCGCTAAAATATCAGATTCAAGATTAGCGGGAGTAAAAAATTCAGGTATATCAAATTGCAGAAGCTTCATACCATTGAGCAATCTTTCAAAATGAAATTGCTTCAATTTGATATCTCCCTTTACAATACGCATGGTTTCAAATAAGCCATCACCATACCGGAAAGATCGGTTGTCAGGCGAAATCACGGCTTTACCTTCTCTGAAAAGCTGACCATTGTGAACAAAATAACCACCAGGCATACCAGCAAGTTACGTAGAGAATATTACAATTAAAACTACTTATTCTCAATTATGCCCGATTTAATAGCGTACATAACGAGACCTGCCATAGATTTAACTCCTGTTTTCGACTTTAATTTATCCCTTATTGCTTCAACTGTTCTGGGACTTAATGAAACCATATCTGCAATTTCTTTTGTACTTTTTTCCTCACACATCAATTTAAGAATATGTTTTTCTTTCTCACTCAATTTAACTTCAGTGTTAATAAAGCTTTCATTACTACGCCGGGTACGCAATCCGTCTAACAAGGCTTTATTTGTGAGGTCATTAAAAAAGTATTCATTTGCATAACAGGTTTTTATCGCTTCATATATAATTTCTGAGTCAGAGTTTTTGGTGAGATAAGCATTAGCACCTAATTCCATCAGTTTTGAAATCATGGAGTGATCATTATGCATAGTGAGCATAATGATACGAATTTCCGGATACAACTTTTTAATTTCCGGGAGTGTAGTTATGCCATCCATAATTGGCATCTGGATATCAAGCAGTATTACATCAGGTTGAAGATGTTTGAGCAGATGGAGCAATTGCTGACCATTGTCGGCTTCCCCAATAAGTCGAATATCTTTTTTCAGGCTAAGAGCTGTTTTTACACCAGCCCTAAATAAAACATGATCATCGGCAACAATTACTTTAATAAGATTACTTGTGTCCTGGATTTTCATTGATATTTCTTTTCTTTCTTCAAAAGGTTGAATTTCAGGAGGTTGCAGGTTGTCTTTAAAATAATGTATAAATACTTTAGTATTGTTACCCTTCTTAAAAACAATAAAATTAATTGAAAAATTAGAATTGGGATCAAAAAGGTTAATATCAGTCTATCAGCCGATTACGCATACCATACATCACCAACCCGGCAATCGTTTTGACTCCTATTTTTGTCTTCATATTTTGTCTTACGGTTTCAATAGTTCTGGGACTCAGATAAACCTCTTTGGATATTTCCTCAGTAGTTTTATCCTCAGCAATGAGTTTCAATATCTTAAGTTCCTTTTCGTTAAACTTAACAGGATTAGGATAATATTGTTTTACCTGTTTTTTATGCTGTAGTTTGAGAAGAACGGCTTTATTTACAAGGTCATTAAAATAAAAGTCGTCATTCATGCAGGTGAGAATAGCATTGTAGATCTCTTCGGGGTCGGTGGTTTTAGTAAGATATGCATTAGCGCCCATTTCCATCATCTTAGAAATCATTTCCTGATCATCATACATTGTCAATACAATAATCTTAATCGTCTCATATTCCTTTCTGATTAGTGAAATTGCATTTACTCCATCCATTTCAGGCATTCTGATATCCATAAGCAGTACATCGGGCATCTTAATCTTCATCTTATGCATAAGGTCTTTCCCATTCTCAGCTTCCCAGATAATTTTGAGGAAATCTTTACCTCCCATTGCCATTTTAATACCATCTCTGAAAATTTTATGGTCATCGGCAATGGATACTTTGATTTCGTAGTTGTTGGTTGTAGACATGGATATTAAATTAATAACATAGGGATTTATTAACGATTGATCCTTAATTTAATTACATACAAACTTCGTAAATCACATGGAATATACTATAGTAATACCCCTTAGTTAAAATACGTATTTTATTAAATTAAGTCCGGATGTTTTCACGGGTATAACAACAGTAATCTGGTAAATACCGAATTTCTCAAAAAGAGCAAAACTGCGATTGTCTGGATTTGATTAGCTGATTATTTTTGTTTTGAAGTTGATTGGCGAGGATTCAGCAACCTCAAATTAAATCCGATGTCCTGAAACCGTCCAATAATTTCTTATTTCCTATGTCTATGAAGAGCTATTAGCAAAATCCAATGTCAATCAACTTTCACTTTTATTAATAAAAGTTTTAATTAAAAAGTCCCGTTTTGATCCAATATCATTGCTACCTATTTCTTCTATTTATTTGATCGCATCACTGTTTTACCCTTGATTTCAAAATCTATACTCGCTGTAAATCAGCTAAGATTTAAAACTGCTTTAAGCTTCAGAATCACTCTCATTTTAACTTCAGCCTAAGTGGATCCTTAAAACTGGAATTTTTACGTATAAAAATATCGTAAAATTACTAATTTCCAAAAGTAGTTATACCCAATTTTATGTCAGTTTGTCCACATTCAGCATCCTGAAAGCCAATCTGATCAAGCTTTTCCGGGGAAATACCCTGTTTTTTCATTTTTTACCTATTGGTATATTCCCTTTGACAATGCATTTTTGATTTATATCAATCCTTAATTTACTAAAACCACAAAAAACTACAACCATGATTCAACAAGAAACACTTCTTCTACAGGAAGAAACTGTCCCTCAGCCAACGATCGGCACCCACATCGGCTTTGAAAAAGGAGCTAAAATGATTAAAGATTACTACGACCTTCACGGCGAAAACAGTTGCCATTTTGTTGGAAAAAACATTCTTGAAAAAATCCTGAATCAGCCTGAATGTATTGGTATTAATATGTACAAAGCGCTCAACGACAAAGGAGCCCAGACTTATGTATTCATTGGCGTAGACAACACCGGAAAAGCGATTCTCGAATATACTTATGTAAATGATAATGGTGATTTATCAAAACAAACCGGTATTGTAGCCAACAAATTCTCCAACAGACCAGGTTGGTGGAGCTGGAGTTTTTAATTTACGAGTTTAAGTAGTTATATTTGGTGAAATAATCCAAATTATAAGTACTATTCTACGAAATATCGCTTATTTATCTGATTTACTGCCCTTAGCCCTCTATATTTTTTTCTGCAAATCGAAAAAAGATATTGGGCTAAGGGTAGTTCTTTTTTTAGTTTCCTATTTTATTTTCTTTAATTTTTTTATCCTTTCCAATGAACAGCTTAGAAAGCAGCACTACAACCTTATCATAAGCATCAGTACAATTGTTGAATTTGCTGCACTTTCACTTCTGTTTTTCAAGGTCATTGAATCTCAAAACTTCCGAAAGATTATATTAGGAATCAGCATAATTATTGGTGTATTTCTGCTTTATACCTTATTTACTTCACCACACGATACTTTTGATTCAGTACCATCTGGATTAACTTCACTTGTATTCCTAATATATAGTATTTATTATTTTTTTGAAAGGATGAAGGACCCTACTGCATTGTATTTGTTTTCTTCCCCGGTATTTTGGGTAGTAGTTGCAATCATTATTTATTCAGCAGGAACGTTCTTTCCATTTATTTATGCAAAAAACTATATGGCAGAAAGTGAGTTTTTTGATCTCTATGATATGATTCACGATCCGCTCTATATTATAAGAAACCTGATCTTTGCTTTTGCGATGCTACAAAAAACCAATTCAAAAAAAAGCAGCTATATGGCATATTGCAAGAAAATCCCCAAACCCTAGAAGTTTTATAACTATGATACTCCTACAATCCTCCCTCCCATCAGTTTCAAGTGCCTTGTTTTTTGGCACTATGGGTATGCTGGCACTTGCAATCGGGCTGATTGTTTTTATCGTATTTCACCAGCGACGGGTAATCCGCTACCAGGTACAACTTCAGGAAATGGAGGAAGAACAACAAAAAATCCTGCTTAATGCATCTATTCGCTGGCAGGAAGAAGAGCGTCAAAAAATTGCTGCTGATCTTCATGATGACGCAGGCCCATTACTCGCCACCGCCAGGCTTTATCTCAATGAAAATCTTGTACATCAGGATATTAGTACTCAATTGCAGAGTATTTACAATGCAAAACAAATCATTGATGATACAATACAACTGATACGAAATATATCTCATAGCCTGATGCCTCCTACTTTAAAGAATTTTGGACTGGAATCTGCTGTAAATGATCTTTTTCAGAAGATCAGTGGGTCCGGGGTAGTAAATGCCAGTTGCCGGTTTCATGACTACCGTCAAAGGTTAAGACCAGAACAGGAATTGTTGATTTTTCGTATCATCCAGGAGTTAGTAAACAACATACTTAAACACAGTAGTGCAAGTTTTATACATGTCACTCAAAATTATAATGAAGACAAGTTCTTTATTCGACTGCACCATGATGGCCGTGGAATAACTCAGGCTGATTTTGACCGGCTTAATAAAAGTTCGTTAGGACTTGGGCTTAAAAACATTCAGAGCAGAACAAAAGTATTGCAGGCTAAAATTGAATTCGAAAGAGACCTATCACAAACTTATTTCAAAGTAACTTTGGAAGTACCCGTAGAAGACTATGAAATGATCAGTTAAAACAAATCCTTAAAAACCGATTTTATGAACATTATTAAAGTTGCTATTGCTGATGATCATAAGATATTTCGCAAGGGAGTCATCCTGTCTTTACGGCAATATACCAATATAAAATTTGTATTGGAAGCGGAAAATGGAGAAGAGTTGCTGAATGGACTGGCTGAAGCAACTCCTGATGTAGTTCTTATGGACCTGAGAATGCCGGTAAAAGATGGTATTGAAGCTACTAAAACTATCAGCAAAGATTTTCCTAACATTCATGTGATTGTACTCACCATGTACGAAGATGAAAGGTTTGTATCTCACCTGATGGAAAATGGAGCTAATGGCTATTTGTTAAAGAGTGCAGACCCTTCTGAGATTAAAAAAGCTATTCTTGAAGTGGTGACCAAAGGTTATTATTTAAACAATTTTGTCAATAAGGTGCTTCTGAAAAAATCTCACGCCAGAACAAAAATAATTCCCTCACTCAACAGTGAAATAGTAATAAGTGATAAAGAACGCGAAGTATTACGATTGCTCTGTATGGAGTTCACTGCTCTTGAAATTGCACAAAAAATGGATATTAGCCCGAGAACTGTTGAGGCTATAAAAGACAGGTTAATGGATCGCTTTAATGTAAAAAATACTGCCGGGTTAGTTTTTTTTGCAGTAAAAAACAACTTAATTGATTAGTTTATTTCCCTGAAAGGTATTCATCAATTATTTTTTTCACATCTGTTTGCTGCCAGCTATAATCCATCCTGTTTGCAAAAACAGGGTTAATGGCATTCATTGTCAGGTAAGTCTGCTGCATAATATTTTCTACAGCTTTTGCACCGGAATCAGAAAGACCTGCTTCTACAATAGTATTCTCCTCATTTTCATTTATGTCGTCCGAAATGTCATCAAGGTCATCGGTAATAAGATAAAAGCCCATTAAAGCATGCCAGCCATCAATGAGTTTCTTTTTGGTGTTGTCATCAAATTCAAAAAAACATAGTGTAAACAAATAAGTATCTACCCGGTTTAACGCCTGATATGGCATTCCAAAAGAAATTCCGTCTATTACACGCTCCCCTTCAAAATATCTTTGTAATTGACCCATCAGTTTTTCATTCCTGCAAACCGCCCTAGTAATTTCTATACATTCTCTCACATGTTGTTTCTGCGAAAGAGCAGAGAACTCCTGCCTGGCTATGCAATGCATTATGCTTTCCATAAAGCTTATATGTTCTTCACTAAGCAACTCACTTTTGGGAATACCAAGGCGATATTCGATATCGGTGTATATGGGTATAAAAAGATAACCGGGCATTGGATTAATATAAAGCAACCTGTCTTTCCAGTAAAGATTATTTTCAGGGACTTTCCTGTCCACAAAAAACTTTCCTATCTCCATATCAATACCATAGCTTAGCTTAAGATCTTCCTTACTGGTAAACATACTTTAAGTATTTTTCTTTTTAAACGATCTTATAAAACAATTATCGGGATTGAAATGCACCCATTGAATATACATCACTACGTTTACGTTGCGCCTTAGCATCAAGGGAATCCATTAACGATTTATATATCTCGGGATGCGACCGGTAGAAATCATAGCTTTTCTTAAATTGTTGTTCGGTAATATTATGAATGAAAAATATCTTCTCGTATTCCCGTTTCATTTCCGTTTCCTTATTCTTGGAACGATCTTTCATCACATAACTATTAACGAACTCCTCTGCCATATTTGCTTCAAATAATATTTTCCCCATTTCATCAGGCGGAATTACTGAATTTGGTATAACATCATTTTGCCTGCATGCAAAAATTAATAAAAAGTACAAAAGCAACAATATATATTTCATTTCAACTCCTGTTTATACCGCTCTGCATTCGAAATATCTAAACGTTGCAAAAGCTCTGAAGCTCTGGATTTTTCCTGTGGTGGTGATTTCTTAAATATTTTTGCAAGCTCATCCGACTTGCCAAGAAAAAAAAACTGTACCCCCATAAGATTAGGATTATCAGTATTTATGGTATTCAGTGCATTTAATGCATTTACTATTTGTGGGCGGGCCTCATTTTCGTTCTCATACATTTTATCCATCCCCTGCCGGTAATAGTTATAATAAACATCATGGAGCAGTGTGTATTTATTATTAGTAAAATTTTCTGCAAGCCAATACCTGTTTCGTTGACCGTCAAATGCCTTCCAACCACTTATATTCCTGCCATCAGGTGCATTAGTTACAATACGTTCTGCCTTCTTGAAATATTGGTCACCTCCTCTTGGGGCAAACGAATCATAATCTAACCCAAGGATCATATATACATAATAAGCAAATACTGCCGTAAGGTTTGCTGTGAGCGGATCTGTACCAGAAACACTATTCTCATTAAAATCCAGTTGCTGAAATTCGATGTATTTAAAGGTAACATCATTATCCTGGAAGTTGACAATAGGAGACATATAAGAGCTGTTATAAATAGGTCGTCCTGCTTGTATGGTAAGCACCGCTCCATATACATTAGGCTCTACCTCTTTGGTAAGATTCAACAAAAAATTACAGACTATCTTCTCCTGTTGTTGATAGGCATCCTGAGTCCATTTACGACTATTCAGGAAATTGACCAAAGCGGTTTGCAGTGTTTGGAATACTTTCTTATCAACTGTACTTCTTATCTGTCCAGATGCTACTGTTACTTTCGCATTCAGCTCCTGCGAATACCCGGTTGAAAAAACAAATAAAGTAACTAACAGTAATAAAATTCTACGCATTTTGGTACTCAATTATATAGTCTACAATATCTTTAGCAACATCCTCTTTTGATTTAGTTTCATACGATTTTTCACCACCACTGCTATTGAATACAGTAACTTTATTGGTGTCTTTACCAAAACCAGCAGATTCATCTCTTAGAGAATTAAGCACTATGATATCAGCATTTTTTTGTTTTAGCTTACCAATAGCATTTTCCCGTTCATTATTTGTTTCCAGAGCAAATCCTACCAATACCTGTTTATCTTTCTTTTTGTTACCCAGACATTTTAAAATATCAGTGGTTTTATGCAAGCTTAATTCCAGTACCCCATCATTCTTTTTTATTTTCTGGTCTGCAACATCCGCAGGTTTGTAATCTGCTACCGCTGCTGCCATAATCGTAATATCCATGTTGTCAAAAACTGCAACACATGCATTTAGCATTTCTTCTGCATTATGAATATGTACTACCGATAATCCTTCCAGCGACAAAGGTGTTTGTGTGGGACCTAAAACCAAAGTAACATCTGCCCCTCTTTTTTTAAGTTCCTTTGCAAGGGCAACCCCCATTTTCCCGGATGAATAATTACCAATAAAGCGCACAGGATCAATTTGCTCATATGTAGGCCCTGCTGTTACCAACGCTTTCTTGCCCGATAAAGTAATTCTTTCAGTAAAATAATTAATTAAATATCCAGCAATTGCTTCGGGTTCTGCCATGCGTCCCTCGCCAATCAGACCACTGGCAAGTTCGCCATTTTCAACCGGAAGAAGTATATTCCCTTGTAATTTTAAGGTTTTTACATTTTGTTGGGTAGTTTTATGCTTCCACATATCTTCATCCATGGCTGGTGCCAGAAAAACCGGACAGGTAGCAGAAAGATAAACTGACATTAACAAATTATCGCATAATCCGTTTGCCATTTTTGCAAGCGTATTGCAACTAACTGGTGCTATGAGCATACAATCGGCCCATCTGCCCAACATTACATGATTTGCCCACGAGCTATCTTTATATATATCTACCAGCACTTCATTTTTTGAAAGTGTAGAGAGGGTAAGTGGAGTGACGAAATCCTTCGCTGCCGGTGTCATTACAATTTTTACTTCCGCACCTTCTTTTACAAGTAATCTTGTTAAAAGAATAGATTTATAAGCAGCAATACTGCCGGTAATACCCAATAATATTTTTTTCCCTTCAAGCATTACAGCAAATGAGAGTCAAAATTGTGAACTTATATAATCTCATCTATAAAAATACAAAATGCGGCAATGATATTATTGCCGCAATAAATAAGGTATTCTTATCAATTCTTTTAAGGAGTGGTTAACTGAAAAGATCGTTATCTCCTCTTCTGAAATATATCTTATCATCAAGAAATTCTTGTGTAGCCAGTAAAGCCGGATTGGGCATTTTTTCATATGCCTTAGAAATTTCTATCTGCTCCTTATTCTCGTGAATTTCCTCGAGGCTGTCGGTATGACTCGCAAATTCTTCCAGTTTGTTATGCAGTTCTTCTTTGAGCGCTATATTTATCTGGTTTGCCCTTTTGGCTACTATGGAAATTGATTCATACAAATTTCCGGTTTTAGCTTTTATGTCTACTACATTCTTGGTTTCAACCACATTAGTTGTAGTATTTGCCCCCCATTGTTTTCTTAATCTGCTCATTGAGAAATGGTTTTTAGATTATTTTGCGACAAAGTTAAGTAACGTTCTGCTTCTTTCATTAGTTTACTTTCGGGAAATCTGTCCTGAAAGTCGTGCACTTCATCAACTACCTGCTGGTAGCGCTCCTGTTGTTTATCCATCACACTTAAAGTGGCATACTTATAGTAAGATTTTACCACCCAAAGTTTAAACTCATCAGCATTAGGTGCATCAGGATAGCTGTTAAGTAAAGTAGTGAAAGAAACAGCAGAAGCCCGGTATTGCCCAATATTATAATATAACTCCGCACTTGCATAATCCTTAGCAATCAATTTACTATAACACTTTGATATAATTTCCTGAGCTTCTTTATTACGTTCAGATCCTGGATGTGTATTAATAAAGGTTTGCATTTGTCCCATTGCTTTCACCGTATTACTTTGGTCAAGTTCTGGTCTTGGTGACTGTTTGTAAAAACAATAAGCACGCATAAAATCAACCTCCTCAGCCTTTGCGCTGTTAGGAAAATATTCCAGGAAACTCTTAAACAGATTTTCCGCACTCAGGTAGTCCTTTAAATTATAAGCGCAATAGGCAAACTTATAATGTATATCCTCAAACTTATTGGAGCCCTTATATACGGGGAAAAGATCTTCATAAAGCTGTTGTGCAAACCGATATCTTTCTTTTACAAAATATTGATCTGCCATTCGGAGCTTATACTCATAATCCTTGCTTTTCATCACTTTAGCAAATTTTGAACACGATGTAAAAGCAAAAACTGAAACAATAAAAATCAACAATAATCTGGTTACTCTCATAAAAGGCGGGCAAAAATAGTTGATTTAAAACATATTTTATGAAAATAAAAATAATCTTACCGGATTTAGCAAGACGTTAAGGGATTTATAAAAAAAGCAAACTCTATAATAATAGAGTTTGCTTTATAAAATTTAGTTGTCTGTCAAATTATTGTCCTCTTCTTCTGAGATTGGGATGTGGCGCAGGTACTGTATTTGGACCTTCATCACCTGCCTCTGCTGCTCTAAGATCTACAGTATTGCAATCTCCTCCTGTTTCTCCATATTTAAAGATAAGGCGATCAGAACTAATACCCTGTTTTTCAACCAGATAATTAATTACAGCATTTACCCTGTCCCAGCTAAGCTGTTGTGAAGATTTAGACGGTTCACAGGTATAGCTGGTAACTATTACATGACAGTTGGGATTCTGACGTAACCTGTCAGCTACATTAGCAAGCACCGCTTCGACATCTTTTGTAAGTTTAAAGGTTTTCTGATTGAAAGAAATACTTGGCAAGTCACCAATTCCACAATCTCCGGCTCCGCCTTTCTTCATCATATACCCTTCAAAGCAAGACTGATCTGGACAAGGACATTTACCAACACCATCAGCATCTACAGGTTGACAAATAGTTGGAGTTATCAATTCTTTGTCTTTGTAGTCAGGTACTCCATCTCCATCTGTATCTCTGCTTACACCATGGCTGTCAACTGCAGCACCGGCAGGGGTATTGGGCTCCATATCAAATTGATCAGGTACTCCATCTCCATCGGCATCATCCAAAACGGGTTTGGGTATCTTCATATGCTTTGGAGAGTTCAACTCACTATACGCATAATCAAGTGGATTGATCCACCAGAGAGGCTGTACAGATTTTGATCCCAGATTAATATTCAACCCAATGCTGGCCATATTATAAGAATCATCGTTTGGTGTTAGCACTCTTCCACCACCACCAGGGATTGTAACATTTTGCCACCGTACACCGTCCAGAAGGTCATCATGAACCATTGTAAGCCTGTCTTCAATGGCTAAATTTAATTTGTCACTGAGTTTGAAAGCAACACCAACACCAAACGTTCTTGAAAATCTTACTGTATTTCCAAAAAGTTTAGCCCTTGCATTCCCATCATTTTCCGCATCAGTATTATAGCTTCCTGCACTTAATAAATTTTTTACATCTTTAATAGTTTGCCTTCTGTCTTTATACACATTACTGTTACTAATTGTACTAAAATTATATGGTGTACCTGCACCCTGGTTAACATTCACCTTAGTTTTATACATGGTTGCACCAATTCCAAAAATTCCGTAGAAGGACATGCCTGTTTTTGACCTGTGGAACCGAATATTATTCGTAGAGAGTATCCCCTGCAAAGAAAGATCCTGAACCTTAGCTTTATAATTATCAAATACACCTGCGGCATTAGGTGTGTAGCCGGCGTCCAACCAATGTTGAGCATATCCGGCAGTTCTTCTTTTCCAGTTTACACCGCTTGCCATTCCATAAATATACTCACCACGTATTGAAAAAATGTAGCCAAGCGCCTTTCGTACATGAATGCCAAAGCCTGGTGTAGGAAATAGAGAGTGTACATCTCCAAAAATATTAAAAGTACCTACTTTCACACCCACCTCCCATTGATTCCGCGGTTTTGCGGGGTAATTATACTGATTGTTTAGAAATTCATTATGCTGCGCCAGTCTTTTGGAAGGGATTAATGAAGAATCTCTCCAATCATAACTACCAGTAGTGGTGGTTTCCTGGGCAAACAAACATGAGTTAAGCAGAGCAAAAAAACCCATGAATAATAAAAACCTTTTAACTGCCATAATTTTGATAATAAAATGTGAGTAATACGGAATTTCAAGGGTGAAGGATATGCAAAAGTATCAATTGAGTATTAATTACCAAATTTTTTAAAATAATAAAATTACACTGGTATCTTGCATTGAATTAGGGGTTCTTCTGCTGATATACAGGAGGTTATTACTATTTATCTATAAAAAATGAATTTAGCCGGGAAATTAATATCTGAAGAATTAAACATTTTTGAGACCAAATTCAAAGTGTCTGTAAAAAGTAGTGTACCCCTGCTCGACAGGATAATGCAGTATATAGTAAAAAGAAAAGGGAAACAAATAAGGCCAATGTTTGTACTTCTATCCTCAAAGTTATGCGGCGGAATTACAGAAACCACTTACCGTGCTGCTTCATTAGTAGAATTGGTACATACGGCAAGCCTTGTACACGATGATGTAGTTGATGAAGCATATGAAAGAAGGGGTTTTTTTTCAACTTATGCACTTTGGAAATCCAAAGTCTCCGTTTTAGTTGGCGACTATCTTTTGAGCAAAGGGCTTTTACTTTCCCTGGATGGTGGCGATTACAGAATTTTACATATTTTATCTGATGCTGTTCGCAAAATGAGTGAAGGAGAACTTTTGCAATTAGAAAAAGCCAGAGGATTAAACCTGGATGAGTCTATTTATTTTGAAATCATTAAAGCAAAAACAGCTTCACTTTTAGCTTCTGCCTGTGCGGTAGGCGCCTGGTCAGGATCAGGAAACGAAGAATGGACTGAAAAACTAAGACAGTTTGGAGAATGGACTGGCATTGCTTTTCAAATAAAAGATGACTTGTTCGACTATGGAACTGACGCTATTGGTAAACCAACAGGTAACGACATTAAAGAAAAAAAACTGACATTGCCATTGATATTTACGCTCAATAATATCAATGCCTCAAAACGCCGTGAGCTTATATATATCCTAAAAAACCAGAACCGAATTAAAGAACGTGTAAATTATGTGCTGGAAATGGTAAGAGAAAACGGGGGCATACAATATAGTATTAACAAAATGAATGAATACAGGGAAAAAGCTATCAATCTATTGCGTGAATTCCCTGATTCCGATACAAGACTGGCATTAGAAGAATTAGTAAATTATACTACAGACCGTAAACACTAACCAGGTTCTGGATGGAAAAACTATGGAAAATACGTGAAACCCCTGTTGAGAAAGCTTCTCAATTAGCTGAACAAATTAAAATCCATCCTGTTCTTTGCAATATACTTGCCCAAAGAGGAATTGCTGATTACGAAACAGCTAAAGCCTTTTTCAGACCTCAACTAACCAGCTTGCATGACCCTTTGCTGATGAAAGATATGGATAAGGCGGTTTCAAGACTAACAGATGCATTTAAAAAAAATGAAAAAATTCTTGTTTTCGGAGACTATGATGTTGATGGAACTACTGCAGTATCCATAATGTATCAGTTCCTTCAAAAAAATTATATTCCTCAAAATGTTTTCTATTATATACCCCATCGTTACCGCGAAGGATATGGTATTTCAAAACAGGGAATTGATTTTGCTCATAAAAATGAAGTGCAACTTATCATTTCATTAGACTGTGGTATTAAATCAGCTTCTCTGGTTGAGTATGCCAGTTCCTTAAATATAGACTTTATCATCTGCGACCATCATCTGCCCGACAACGACATCCCAAAAGCCATAGCCATACTTAATCCCAAGCAAGCCGACTGTTTTTATCCCTACAAAGAATTGTGCGGATGCGGAATTGGTTTCAAGTTAATTTGTGCACTTGCCTCCCGGCTTGGAATTCCAGAGGCATCATACATCTGTTTTCTTGATCTTGTAGCAACAGCAATAGCGGCAGATATTGTACCTATAACCGGAGAAAACAGAATCCTTGCTTATTATGGTATCAAACAGGCAAACGAAAATCCTTCTGCAGGTATAAAAGCACTTCTACAGCTAAGCGGTTTTCAGAAAGGGCTGATTCATGTGAATACGCTTGTATTTGTAATAGCTCCACGGATAAATGCCGCCGGACGAATGGATGATGCTAAAAAAGCAGTACAACTTTTTATAGAGCAGGATTATGAAAAAGCACTTACACTTGCCGGATTACTCCATAATGATAATGATGACCGGAGAGAAGCAGACATCAACATAACAGAACAGGCATTGAGTATCATTGACAATGATCCGGAACTGGTGGAACGATATTCCACGGTTGTATTCCAACCAGGCTGGCACAAAGGAGTGGTTGGAATTGTAGCATCAAGACTGATAGAAAAATACTATCGTCCAACTGTAGTACTCACTCAAAGCGGTGATATTGTTGCTGGGAGCGCCAGGAGTGTGCCTGGTTTCAACCTGTATGAAGCGGTGCATGAGTGCAGGGAACACTTATTAGGTTATGGCGGACATTTTGCTGCTGCAGGAATGACAATGCTACCGGAGCAGGTTACTCCATTCAGCATGAGATTTGAAGAAGTGGTACGGGCTACTATAGACCCCCAACAACTCATCCCTGTAATTAGTATAGATGCCGAATTGAATATCACAGATATCAAAACCAGCTTTTATAATATCATTTGCCAAATGGAACCCTTCGGACCTGACAACCTGCGCCCTGTATTTATTTGCAGAAACCTGGCAGATACCGGATACTCCCGTATTGTGAAAGAACAACATATCAGGTTTTCGCTTCGCCAGGGAAATTCAACAATTACAGGAATAGGTTTTCAGATGGCAGATAAATATCCCCTGCTGCTTCAGAAAAAAAACATTGATATTGTTTTTACAATTGACGAAAATGAGTGGAATGGAGAAAAAAGCCTTCAGTTAAAAGTAATTGATTTTAGAATCAGCGGCAATTGAGAAAATGGATTGACTATATAAAAATGTTCTGGTATTTTGCCGTAAACTGGAATCTGCAATTAGCAATATTTATTATATTCCATGAAATACGTGGAGAAAAAAAGTATAATCTCAATACATCATTTCCTGCTGAACTCGCCAAACTGTCTATAAATGAAGGAGATATTTCCAGATCCTCACGCTATGAGGCAGTTAATTTTTATATATTAGAAGCATTACTTCAACGCATAACCGAAATTGGAGAATGCAGAACGTTTACTGACCTGGGGTGCGGCAAAGGGCGGGCAATGGCAGTTGCAGCACACTATGGTTTTACAACTATACGGGGAGTTGATTTTGCAAAGGAACTCTGTATGTCTGCCGAAGAAAATATGCGAAAAGTTATACAATTTTTCCCATCTGTACAATACAAAGTGATCTGCGAAAATGTATTGAAATATACAATACAGTCCAATGAATCAGTTTATTTCCTGTTCAACCCCTTTGACGATACAACGATCAGACAATTCCTAAAAAAAATTGAGAATTCCGTTCAGCAGCATCCAAGAACCATTTATTTTCTTTATGCAAGTCCAAAGCATATTGAAGTTTTTTTTGAATTTGAATATGAACCGATTTACCGCAAAAGAAAGCTGAAGTGGCTGGATGGGGTAATATTAAAAAAGGAATTCAGCACCGGCAATTAATTAGAAATATATAAATAATACCCGGTAAATTCCGGGCATTATTTATTTTGAAAAAATTCTTTCTTATTATTCAATAATTATCCTGCTTTTCTTTTCTTCTCCCATAAGTTCAACACTTCGGTTTATGAACTCTGTAAGACTATTCCCTTTTAATAAACCCTGCGAAAGCAATGCAAGATCTGCCAGGTTATGTATAAACTTTCCCTGCTTTTCGCCATCATTTTCACTCAGAATGTTTTGAAAAATGGGGTGATTGCCGTTAACCGTTAACAGTACTTCATCTGGCATATTAGCATAAAACGCCGCCATTCCACCACCAACTGCAGCCATATCTTTCATACGACGCATAAACTCTGGTCTTGTAGCTACCACTGGTGGAGCTTCCGTACTTAACCCTTTCACTTCCACAGTCATATTTATATCAGGTATTTTAAAATCAAATAACCCTTTCAGTTTTTCCTCTTCTTCTTTGTTGAGAACAGTATCACCACCTTCCTGTTTATCAATAAGGTTATCGGTAATATCAGCATCTACCCTGGTGAAGTGTACATTTTCCCATTTATGTTCTACCTGGTTTATGAAAGCAGCATCTACAATAGTCTCCATTTTCACAACTAAATAGCCTTTTGCTTTAGCCTGCTTTATATAAGCATCCTGCTGTACAGGATTGGTAGTATATAAAATTACCAGCTTTCCATCTTTATTCACCTGTAAAACCCCTGCCACTGCACGATATTCTTCAAGAGTATAAAATTTACCTCCGTCTACATCTTCAAATATATGAAACTTGTTTGCCCGCTCCAGAAACTTATCATCGGTCATCATTCCGTATTTCACAAAAAGACCGATATGCTCCCATTTTTCTTCAAATTCTTTCCTTTCTTTATTAAAGATTTCTTCCAGTTTATCTGCTACTTTTTTAGTGATATGATTGTTGATCTTTTTTACATTGGGATCACCTTGCAGATAACTGCGGCTTACATTTAAAGGGATATCGGGCGAATCAATCACTCCCTGCAAAAGCATTAAAAATTCAGGTACAATATCTTTTACCTCCTCGGTTACAAATACCTGGTTGCTATATAACTGGATTTTATCTTTTTGTATTTCATAACTCTGTTTAATCCTGGGAAAATATAATATACCTGTAAGGTTGAAGGGATAATCCACATTGAGATGAATCCAGAAAAGTGGAGTTTCGTTAAACGGATACAACTCTTTATAAAATTTCTGGTAATCTTCAGTAGTAAGTTCAGATGGCTTTTTTGTCCATGCAGGAGTTGTATTATTAATTTGCTTTTCTTCAAAAAAAATGGGAACCGGAAGAAATCGGCAGAATTTTTCAAGTATCTGTTTTATTCTTCCTGCCTCCAAAAACTCCTGACTTTCTTCATTAATATGCAACACAATGTCTGTACCTCTTACCGATTTTTCAATCGGCTCCAAAGTAAATGCAGGACTTCCGTCACATTCCCATTTCACAGCATTTTTTCCGGAGTGATAAGATTTGGTTATCACCTCTACTTTATCACTTACCATAAACGAAGAATAAAAACCCAGACCGAAATGACCAATGATGTTGGCATCATTTTGTCCTTTATATTTCTGCAAAAACTCTTCTGCACCGCTGAATGCTACCTGGTTAAGATATTTATCTACCTCTTCTTCAGTCATCCCTACTCCACGATCAGCAATCGTTAACGTTTTTGCATCAGCATCAAGACTTATGTCAATCCTCAATTCCCCCAGTTCACCTTTAGCCTCGCCTATTGATGAAAGAGTTTTTAGCTTTTGGGTAGCATCTACTGCATTACTAACCAGTTCTCTTAAAAAGATATCATGTTCACTGTATAAAAATTTTTTTATAATTGGAAAGATATTTTCCGTTTGGACACGAATGTTTCCCTTTTGCATAACAATTTTTAATTATATATGTAAATACTTAAATGTGCAATCAAGCCAGACAAATAAAATGCCATTAGATATTATTATGACAGGTTGACAAAGTACATACATAATAATTGAAAATTATCCTGATATTCATTTAAATCTTTTATTTTCTTAATCTAAACACCTACCTTCGCACCCCATATTTTTTTAAACTAAAATTCAGGGTAATGAACAATTACGAATTGATGGTGATTTTTACCCCTGTTCTGAGCGAAGACGAATTCAAAGCTGCTCAGAAAAAATACACAGATCTTGTAGCAGAAACAGGCGGCGAGATTGTGCATTCTAACCCCTGGGGGTTGAAATCACTGGCGTATCCCATCCAGAAAAAAACAACAGGTATTTACTGGGTTGTGGAATTTACTGCGCCATCCAGCTTCAATGAAACTTTGAAGATTCAACTGCTTCGTGACGAGCAGGTATTACGTCACATGGTAACAAGGTTAGACAAATACGCCGTCGCCTACAATGCCAGAAAGAAAAGTGGCGTAAGTTACAAAAACGAAAAAGCGGAGGCAGAATAACATGGCAAAAGCTAATGAAATTAAATACCTGACGGCTATCAAAACTGAAAAGCCGAGGAAAAAGTTCTGCCGCTTTAAGAAGTATGGCATCAAATACATTGACTACAAAGATGTAGAGTTTTTGAAGAAATTTCTGAATGAACAGGGTAAAATGTTACCCCGTCGTATCAGCGGAAATTCTTTGAAATATCAGCGCAAAGTATCGGATGCTATAAAAAAAGCACGTCAAATGGCGCTATTACCTTATGTAACTGATCTTTTAAAGTAGGAGGGCAATCATGGAAGTAATATTAATAAAAGACGTAGATAATTTAGGCTCGGCCAACGAAAAGGTTAAAGTAAAAAGTGGGTACGCCCGCAATTTTCTTATTCCTCAGAAGTTTGCAATTGAAGCTTCTCCATCCAATCTTAAACAATTGGGCGAAAAGCTCAAACAACTGAAGAAGAAAGAGGATAAGCTGATGGCTGAAATTAACCAGGTTATCAGTAAACTGAATGAAAGCCCATTGAGCATAGGCGCCAAAACAGGTACTTCAGGCAAAATATTCGGAAGTGTTACTACTGTACAGATTGCGAGAGCTATCCGCGATCAGAAAGGGTACGAAATAGATCGCAGACGTATTCATATTCTTGAAGAAGTTAAAGAATTGGGTACCCATAAAGCAAAAATTGACTTTGGTAACGGAAACGAAACTGAGGTAGCTTTTGAAGTTGTAGCCGAATAAAAATCAAAGTATTGTATAAAAGGGAAGTATTTCACATACTTTCCTTTTTTTAACTCTACTTGATTGAAAGTACCAGAATTGGATAAATTAATAAAAGTAGCATTATTTGTATGCTATTATTTTAGAAAATACTACCTTCACATATGAAGTAATGCCCATTAGTTCCTATACTGGCTGGTTTTACGGCTAACCTCCGGTTCCAAGATCATTGTAGCGACTATGTTTTCATTACTATTTTTTCAATTTTCACTTATTTAAATTTGTTACAATGAACCTGTATGTAGGCAACCTCTCCTGGACAATGACAGAGGACGACCTTAGAAATCTCTTTGAACAGTACGGAACCGTAAATTCTCTGAAAATCGTTAAAGACCGGGAAACCGGAAGAAGTAAGGGTTTTGGCTTTGTAGAAATGGAAAATGATACAGAAGCACAAAACGCACTTAGCAGTCTTTACGACAAGGAATTAATGGGTAGAAAAATTGTCATCAACGAAGCACAGGAAAGACCTGCAAAATCCGGTGGTGGCGGCGGCTTTAAGAAGAGAAGCTTTGGCGGCGGCGGCGGCGGATACAACAAAGGCGGCGGCGGCGGTTACCGCGATCGTGACCGCGGTGGATACAACAAGAGAGATTACAACAATGAGTATTAAGAGAGTATAATACTTTTTTTACAATCTTTAAATCCCGAAGACTTATTCGGGATTTTTTTTTGAACATCCATAAACTTATAAGAATACGTATGATATCATATTCAAAAAGCATCATATAAAGCAGTTATTTTTTTATCTAACAAATATTCAAGTTAAATGGTTACAGTTATCATACCGGCTTTGAATGAAGAAAAAACAATCGCTAACGTAGTTTGCTTTTGTTTAAAGCACAGTTTTATAAATGAGGTAATTGTTGTAGATGACAATTCGGATGATAACACAGCCGCAGCAGCAAAAGCATCAGGAGCAAAAGTTATTCAAAGCAAAGTTCGTGGCAAAGGAATCTCTATGAAAGACGGTATACAAAATACAACCAATGAAATAATAGTATTTCTGGATGCAGATATAGACCCCTATCCTGAAAATACCATAAATCAACTTTGTAAACCTTTACTCAATAATGAAGCTGATTTTGTAAAAGCAAGCTTCAGCAGAAATGCCGGAAGAGTGACAGAGCTGGTAGCTAAACCACTTCTTAGCATATATTATCCCGGGCTGGCAAGCTTTTCGCAACCACTTAGTGGTATGATAGCCGGCAGGAAACGTTTTTTTAATAAGATCAATTTTTTTAATGATTACGGTGTAGATATTGGCATCCTGATTGATATGTACCTAATGAAGGCACGTATTGTTGAAGTAAATATCGGCTATATAGAAAACAAAAGTAAACCCTGGGAAGGGTTAGGGCAAATGAGTAAGGAAGTTTCCCGTGCCATCATTTCTAAAGCGCTGGGTGTACAAAAAGATGAACTATCTACAATTGAAGATATCTCTTCAATTGAAACAATTCAGCGCGAAATGCACAACACTATAAAAGAAAATCTGTCGGACTATAATAAGATGATCATTTTTGATCTGGACAATACGATATTCAATGGCAGATTTATTGATACCTGCGCAGAAAAATTTGGCTTTACCCGTGAGTTAAACGATCTGCGGTATAATGAAAGAGATCAAATTATCTTAACTAAAAGAATAGGGCTTTTACTGAAAGGGAAAACGATGGATGAGCTGCTTCATGTGGCATCAAGTATAAAAATAATACAAGACATCCACACGGTAGTTGAGCAGTTGAAGTGCAAGAAATATATTGTTGGCATAATTAGTCACAGCTATATGCTGATCACAAATTATGTAAGACAAAAAATAGGGGCTGATTTTTCTTATGCAAATCAACTTGAATTCTTTGAAGGTAAAGCAACCGGAGAAGTAAATCTGCCCTCCTATTTCTTTGCTTCACCCGAAAGCATATGCGGGCATTCCTATTGCAAAACAAATGCACTGCAATACGCTTGCGATAAATATAATGTGCCATTAAAAAATTGTATCGCAGCAGGAGAAGATATTGACGACAGATGCATTATGGCACACGCGGGGAAAGGAGTTGCATTCTGCAGCAAAGATGAGCTTGTAACTAAAATTGCATATTTATCAATTAAGGAAAAAACATTTGAATCCTTGTTGAAAATTGCTTAAATTAATCGTCCGAAAAAATCCAAATCCCTGAGAATATTTTATTAAAAACCATCAAACCATTTAACTATGCAAAACGAGTTGTACAATATTCTTGTTCCGGTGGATTTTACCTGGAAAAACAAATGGGCAATAGCTAAAGCTATTGAGCTTGCTAATAATTTTAATTGCAATATTCATCTCGTTCATGTGGTTTTCAAGCCGGTTTTCCCATTAACTAATATTGATATCAGCAATTTTACCCCTTATGCTTCCCACATAGATATGCAGGCCGGCAGAGAAAAATTATCTGCATTGAAAGCTATGTATAAAAATCAAATATGTGGTAAAGGGCAAATTGAAATCAGTCTTTTGCAGGGGTATCCTCAAAAAGAACTGAGGAATTATATTGATACATATAATATGGATATGGTAGTAACCGGCTTGTCAAAATTCAATTTACTTGAAAGAATAATTTCATCCATTTCAATAAGCCTGCTTGCTAAGAAAAGCAATATTCCTATACTTGCCGTTCGATCAAGTGGACTTGTAAGTCATTTCAAGAAAATTGTTTTGCCTGTGCATGATGATATCCCCGTAGAACGAGTTAAACTTGCTGCCATGCTAGCACGGTCTTTTAAATCTACTATTTATCTTGTATCGCTCAGGGATGATATAAATCAGATGGAGTCCAATATTATTGACAAAACACTGGAGCTTTTGCAAAGCGTTTCTACTATTCCTGTTCAATGTTTTTTGCTTGAAGGCAAAAATCTCGCGAAAAGTACTATTGCCTTTTCGAGTAGAATCAATGCAGACCTCATCCTTGGTCATTCTAAAAAGGAGTTTCGTTTGCCTGGGTTATGGAACAGGCTAACCAATAAAATTATGTCTTATGCATCTAAGATTCCTGTATTAACTTTTGACAAATCACCTGAACCTGAACAGGCTTAAATCAATTTAAAATTATATGGATTTAAGGATTATTCTGCAAGCAATGACATGTGGTTACCTTTTGCCGAGTTCTATTACTTCACAATCTTTAATTGTCTTGCCGTCAATTACCAGACGAATTAGCGTACGTACTTTTTGCCAACCCTGCTTACCTGCGGCACCGGGATTTATATGCAGGCATTGCAGTGCATCATCGTAAATTACTTTTAATATATGAGAATGACCACTGATGAAAAGGTTGATCTTATGAGAAAGTATGGCATCACGCACACCGTGGGCATAGCGTCCGGGATAGCCCCCTATATGCTGTATAAATACCCGGACATCTTCCACATCAAAAAACAATTTTTCACCAAACTCCGCCCTGATATCATTGCCGTCAACATTACCAAACACACCACGCAATTGTTTTATTGATTTTAATTGTTCCACAACCTCAAGTGAACCAAAATCACCAGCATGCCATATTTCATCACAATATTTAAAATGATGGAAAATCTTTTCATCAAAATATCCATGCGTATCTGAAATAAGTCCAATCCTTTTCATACTGTAATCATTAATAAAAAAAATCAGTCTTGTAAGGATACCTTATTCTGTAAAGTGTTCTGATCTTTTCTGCAATGGCATTTCTTAATTCGGCAATGTTTTGTTTCTCTGTGGCAGAAATAAAAACACAATTACCCGCGGTTTCATTTAACCATCTTTGCCTTAAATCATCCATCAACTGATTCTTAGTTTCAGTATCCAGCCATTCATCAAAGGTATTTTTAACGTAAAGATCAATTTTATTAAATACTGTGATAACAGGCTTATCATGACAGTTTAGTTCCTGCAAAGTCTTATTTACGACAGCCATTTGTTCTTCGTATTGCGGATGTGAAACATCCACAATATGCAGAAGAATATCGCTTTCCTTTACTTCATCCAGTGTACTTTTAAAACTTTCCACAAGGTGGTGTGGTAGTTTCCTGATAAATCCCACGGTATCACTCAGCAGAAATGGCGTATTATCGAAAACCACTTTGCGCGTTGTGGTATCCAATGTGGCGAAAAGTTTATTTTCAGCAAAAACCTGGCTTTTACTTAGCAGGTTCATAATAGTTGACTTGCCTACATTGGTATATCCAACCAATGCAACCCGAATAAATTCTCCTCGTTCTTTTCTTTGGGTGAATGCCTGTTTATCAATTTCAGCGAGTTTTTTTCGCAGTAAAGCAATTTTTTCTCTTACAATACGTCTGTCCGTTTCAATTTCTGTTTCTCCAGGCCCTCTTGTACCGATACCACCCCCCAACCTTTCTAAGTGTTTCCACATGCCTCGAAGTCGTGGTAAAATATACTGATATTGTGCAAGTTCAACCTGAGCTTTTGCCTGCGCCGTTTTAGCTCTTCGTGCAAAAATATCAAGAATCAAATCGCTCCGGTCAATAGTCTTTATGCCAAGCGCTTTTTCTATATTTGATATTTGGGAGCCAGTTAATTCATCATCAAAAATTACAACATCAATATCACCTTTATCCCGGATATATGCACTGATTTCCTCCAGTTTACCCTTACCAATAAAAGTCTTGCTATCCGGATGCGGTAGTTTCTGGTAAAAAATTTTAACAGCCCTTGCGCCTGCTGTTTCGGAAAGAAAAGCAAGCTCAGCGAGAAATTCTTTTAATTGTTGTTCCGTTTGTTGCTGATATACTAATCCAACAAGGACCGCCTTTTCTACACCTGAAAACTTATTTTTCTTTTCAATCAATACCTGTAAATTTTGAATCGCAAAGGTAAATTATCCAAAATACAAAAAAGTGTGTTACGGGAGATACCATTAGAAAAGTATATTGCTCATAGTACCTATACTATTTTGAAAAAGCAACTCTTACGTAATAAAAATGAATAATGCACTCTTACAGTATAGTCAATTAAAGCCCGCTAATACACAACCCAATTGTGTAAGGCCTTATATTAGGCCCATAACCTTCTTTTACAAAATTATTTATCTGGTAAGTGCCAAAGACAGAAAATACGCCATAACCAACTCTTAATGTAGCTGCAAGACGTGTGCTGTTAAAATTTCTCCTGTCTCTTATCTTGAGTGTATATCCGCCATTTCCGCTACCATCAGAAGTGATTTTTGCTTTGGTATGCGCATCTATCATAGTTCCCACTTTCATCCCAATTGCCACTTTGAACGATTTATTAAAATTCATTGGATTGGCAGCATAACGCAATTCAACGGGAATTTCGAGAAACCCGGTTGATAGTTTATATTTCTTATAGGAAACTGTTGTATCACTATTAAAGCTGAGCGGATATTTTCTAAGATCAATGTTAGTTTGTTTAAAATACATATTATCTGTTCCCAGTCCTGCACCTGCGGCGGCACTAAAATGGGGGTTTGATTTAAAAGGAAAATCAAACATAAAATAAATATTAAAAGTTCTGCTTAGTCCACCAGTTCTTATAGAATTGGTCTCACCGGACCAGCCATTATAACCAAGCTGAAGCATAAAATGATCTGCCGAACGTCCTGAAAGTTGTTCTTTACCCCAATCTTTTTTTTCAGTAGGAGTAGGCAGAGAATCCTTATTATTTTGGGCAAATACAGCGTATCCGGTTAAAGTAAAGGAAATAATCAGTAAGAAATGCTTCATAATTTTAATTGAGTGGCAAATGTATCCTGCAACAGGTTAATAAAAGGTTAAAGCAAACATATTCAAAAAAGTGATGTATTTTTTGGAGGTAAAAAAAGCACTGGAAGATATTTTTATACTTTACTATCGTGGAAATTATCAAGTTTCCCTGCCCCGATTGAATCGGGGCGACCCTTGGTGGACCCTGCTGGGCTCGAACCAGCGACCCTCTGATTATGAGTCAGATGCTCTAACCGGCTGAGCTAAGGGTCCATGAAAATTAAATCTATACAGAAAATAAAGAGCTAAAAATATCCACTATTATTTTAATGGAGTGCAAAGGTAGAAAAAAAGACGATTAACCATAATTTTTCCAACATATAAAAATGAATTAAGTCGAAAAACTTTGCATTGTGTTCTTCAATCATCATCTCCTATCAAAAAGTACCTTAATTTTAACATTACAGCATTTTGCAATGAGATTGCACCACATGAACGACGATCATATAATTAAATGGCAACAGCGCATCTCCTGTTTCAACGACCAACAGGCTTATAGTGATTTGTTTTTACATTTCTACAATTCACTTAACCAATTTGCTTATTCAATACTAAAATCAAGACAACTTGCTGAAGAAGCTGTATCCGATGTCTTTATTAAAATTTGGGAAAAACGAAGTACAATTAATTATATAACCAACCTCAAGCTTTATCTCTTTACCAGTACACGAAATACAGCCCTCAATTATCTTAAAAAACAAAATGTTCAGCATAATATTTCATTCGATGAATATTCAGTGGAATTGAACAGTATAGTTTTTAATCCTGAAGAACAATTGATCACTAGTGAGACACTCCACAAAATTCAAAGGGCAATACATAGCCTCCCTCCAAAATGTAAATTGATTTTTAAGCTTACAAAAGAAGAGGGTCTAAAATATAAAGAAGTTGCAATATTGCTCAATCTTTCTGTAAAAACAATTGAGAATCAAATGGCTATAGCACTAAAACGCATTAGTGCTCAAATAGGAGCAGATATTTACCATTCTATTTCTTCCACTTCAAAACCTTTTTGATTGTCTAAAACTCATGTCAATACTTCCGACTTAGCGACACTATGTCTTATTTCTTTGTGAATAAATAGGTTTTTTATCATTAATCATGGCATAATTTTGGCTAAAAGTTATGGGATTAGATTTATGCAAATTACATTTGCCTTTCCCCAATATTCATTGAACAAGACCTTCACAAAGAATTAAGAATTCGGTAATCCCTGTGTATCAACCAATTATTTTGTTCCCTTCTATTTTGGAATCATTATTGTAAATGGAGGGCAAACCAAAAAATTGAGTTATATGAATAAGATGATCGCTAATGGCTTTGGTTGTGCGGCATTTGTTTTATTATGTTCTTTTCATTTTCCTGTAACAAACGGGTTGGGTAATGAACTTAAACAATTGCAGAAATCAGATACAATTATTGCTTCAACTTCTCCTAATTCAGGTATTATTGTGGCTGATGCCGGTAAAATTCCCTCTGCAGAAAGTATTGTTATATTGGCAAAGGAAAAAGAAGCGGCTAAGAACATAAATCTCAATAAGACAATTACTCTTCGGGAAAAGATGTTTAAAGAGTTGCATCCAATGTCAATCGCTTTTGTTCAGTCATACCAACAAAAAAATGAGAAAAAGCTTGATAAGATAAAAATAAAATATGCAACTCAATTTGATTTCATTGATAATGTTTTATTAAAATATGAACTCCCTACTAATTTAAAATACCTTGCGGTAATTGAATCAGAATTATCCAATTCAGCAATATCTCATAAAGGAGCGGTAGGACCCTGGCAGTTTATGGCTTCCACCGGAAGATTGATGGGACTCACCATCAACCACAACAGAGATGACAGGAGGAATCTGGTTAAAAGCACAGAAGCCGCTGCAAAGTATCTTAAAAGTTTATATGGATATTTTAATGACTGGTTGTTGGTAATTGCAGCCTATAATGGCGGAGCTTCACGGGTAGATTATGCTATCAAAAAAAGTCACAGTACCGATTTCTGGAAACTTCAGTATTACCTGCCTGCTGAATCAAGAATGCATGTAAAGAGGTTTATTGCAACACAATATGTGCTTGAAGCAACAGATGATATAATCCCTCTTTTGAATATTAAAAAACTCAGTGAAGAAGATCTTGCAAACACCACGGTAATTAATATTAATGGTAAATATGTAGCTGAAGTAATAGCAAAATATCTTGAAATGGATGAGGCAACATTCAATACTTACAACCCATATTTCAATTTAAAGGTTGTTGTGAGTGGATATGATATGCGTATCCCGAAAGATAAAATAGAATTGTTTAGCAAAAAAAGGAAGGAAATATTAAAAGAATCGGTTCAGGCTATGATTAATGAAAAGAAAGAAATTATTGCCCCGGAAAGTAGCAGTAACAACTATCCGGATGCTATATCTCTTCCTAAATCAAAAGCCGCCCAGGCCGATGAAGCAGGCAGAAACAGTAAAAAGAAAATATTGTAAATAAAATACACTTCTGTCTTAAAAAAGTGCTGATCACATATTCAGCACTTTTTTTATTGCAGCAGCTTTTAAAAGACATTCTTCGTATTCGCTAATCGGATCACTTTTATAAGTAATAGCAGAACCCGCCTGGAAAGAAAGATACCTCTTTTGGGCATTGAATAAAATACTTCGGATAACTACATTAAAATCCATATCCCCTTCCGGAGAGATATATCCTACACTCCCGGAAAATAACCCCCTTTTTGTACGTTCATATTTATCTATCAGCTCCATCACTCTTTTCTTGGGAGCACCGGTCATACTGCCCATAGGAAAAATTGCTTTAAAAATTTGAGATGGAGTAACTCCTGTATCTACCCTGCCACTTACCGTAGAGATCATTTGATGTACCTGCGGAAATCCATATATACCCATTAATTCATCTACCTGCACCGTTCCTTCCAGGCATATTTTCGATAAATCATTTCGTACAAGGTCAACAATCATAATATTCTCTGATCTTTCCTTTGGATCGTTTGACAACAATTGCCGATTTAGAATATCAGCCTCTTCGTTTTGCAAATACCTTTTTATAGTACCTTTTATTGGCTGGGAAATCAATTTTTTATCTGACTTTTTAACAAATCTTTCGGGGCTGGCACAAAGCAGGTATTTATCATCCAGCTTGTAGAAACATGCAAAGGGGTTGGGTGACACTTTGTTAAGTAACGTATAGATTTGATATGGGTCTATAGCTGTGTTTAATGCAAAAAACTCCTGGCAGAAATTAATTTCATAACAATCACCACGGGAAATATGATTTTTAAGAGAATTTACGGTTTGCAGATAATCTTCACGTGAAAAACGACTTTGTATAACTGGTACATTTCCTTCAACAGCGGGTGGTACCGGCCATTCAAGAACCGATTTTGCGATTTTTTCCACATCCTCTGCAATTACGCCAATCAGCATTGAATTCCGGCTTAGCAATATTAAAATACGGGGGACAAAAAAAAAGAGATCGGGAAATTCAATATAATCGGAATTAGTGGATTGCAGTGATTCAATCTCGTTTTTCAGGTCATATGAAAGATGTCCAAAACACCAGTCATTATTTGTTTTTACAAAATCATCTAATGCATTAAATGCATTACCGCCATCATTTGAAGACACAAGACATTCGGCATCCACAGCGAGCATGCATTCAAAAAAGTGCCCGGGCAGATGATATTCATTATTATCCAAAAAGCAACAGATGTTGTATTGGTTTGCCCAACTCAACATCTGCAATTTGGTTTGAATAAAGTCATTAACAGGAAAGGAACGAAAAGTTCTTTTCACAACATGAAATTAGTAATCATCATCGTCATCATCATAACGACCGCCATCATCAAACAATCCCATGTCCTTAAATTCATCATCAATACCGAGGTCATCATCGTCATCTCCTTTTCTTCCCTTTTTCGAGGAAGATCCGCCGGTTGATTTCTTGGATTTCGATTTGGGAATATCAAACTCATCAAAGTCTGGATCCCAATTGTCATCTTCATCCACCTTCTCCCAGTCATCTTCTACCTCCTCTGCATCTTCATCGTCATCGTCATCCTCTTTTTTAGATGATTTGGAAACAGTTGATTTACCCCCTTTCTTAGCAGGCTTTTCATCTAACTCAAGTTCATCAAAGTCGTCATCATCTTCATCCACATCTTCTGATTTTTTAGCCTTAGGTGAAGGTTTCTCGGGTTTAGATTTGTTTGCACCCGTAGTTCCTTTTACAGAACTCTTTTTTGGTTTTTCAGATTTCGCCATAGTCTGAATGTATTAACAACGTAAAATTTCTTCTTGTTTTTTAAAACACCAAATTATTTCAAAAATAAATTTTATTGTATAAAAATACAACAATTATAAAACCGGAATTATCTGGTCTCGGCCAGGACCATTGGATATATATTTAATATCTACACCCAGGTAACTGTTAATATTTGATACATAATTTTTCATTGTAACGGGCAGAGATATATAATTTGTCAGTTTAGTTGTATCAGTATTCCAGCCCTCAGCGGATTTATATACTGGGTCAATAGCCACTTTTGACATCTGATATGGAACTTCCTGTTGTTCTACTCCGTCAATTTTATAGGCATTGCAGACTTTAAGCTCATCAAAGGCATCAAGTACATCGGCTTTTGTCATCACCAATTGTGTTACACCGTTAATAATGCATGCAAATTTCAGTGCAACGAGATCAATCCACCCACAACGGCGGGGTCTTCCGGTAGTTGCACCAAATTCGTTACCAACTTTTCTGAGTTTTTCACCCGTTTCATCGTTCAATTCGGTAGGGAAAGGCCCTCCGCCTACTCTCGTACAATATGCTTTGGTAACACCTATAACTTCTTTAATTTTCTGAGGAGCCACGCCCAATCCCGTACAAACTCCGGCTGAAATGGTATTGGATGAAGTTACAAAAGGGAAGGTGCCAAAGTCAACATCAAGCATACTTCCCTGGGCTCCCTCAGCCAGCACTTTTTTGCCCTGTGAGATTTTATCGTTAATAAAATATTCTCCGTTTACAATCTTAAACTTCCTCATAAACTCAATACCCTCAAAAAACTCGTCCTCCCAGGCAGATATATCTTCATCGAAATGCATACTATCCAGTAGTTTCTGGTGCTTCAAACGAAGTTTTATATATTGAGAGGTAAAATTTTTATCGAGCAAATCCCCTACACGTAATGCATTGCGCCCGGTTTTATCCATGTATGCCGGACCAATTCCTTTGAGAGTAGAACCAATTTTATCATTTCCTTTTAAACTTTCTGAAGCTTTATCCAATGCTCTATGAGTGGGGAGAATAAGATTAGTTCGTTTGGAGATATAAAGATTTTTGGTATAGTCAACTCCAAATGAGGCTACCGTTTCGCATTCTTTTTTTAATGTAACCACATCAAGTACTACTCCATTGCCTATCAGATTAATAGCTTTGTCATGAAAAATGCCCGAAGGGATCTGGTGCAGCACAATTTTTTTATCCCTCACATACAGTGTATGTCCGGCATTTGGACCTCCCTGAAAACGGGCAATGATATCATAAGAGGGAGCAAAAAAATCAACAATTTTACCTTTTCCTTCGTCGCCCCATTGGAGGCCTAAAATTACATCAACCATTTAACTACAATTTAGCAGTGCCGCAAAAATATATGAATGCAGCCAATAAGGAAAATATATTATACTGCATTGATAATAGGTTTTGAAATACGTCCCATCAATAATTTTTAAGGGGCTCATACCCTCAGCCCTTATCTTTGAATAATTAATTTCAAGCATTTAGATGACCCCAACACAAATCTCTTATTTCACATTTGGAATCGTACTTTTAATAGCTCTTATCTTTGATTTTGGACTATTCAGCAAAAAAAATACGGTTGTTACGATTAAGAGTGCTTTTTATCAAAGCATTTTCTGGGTAGCAATTTCACTTGCCTTTTGCATATTTCTTTTTTTCGAAGATGGTTCAAAAATTGCCACCAAGTTTTTAACCGCCTACCTGATGGAGAAGTCCCTCAGTATTGATAACATTTTTGTGTTTATCCTTATATTCACTTCTTTCAAAATTAAGGAATCTGATACAGGCAGAGTTTTGCTTATCGGTATCCTCCTTGCCATCATTTTCAGAATTATTTTTATTGCTATTGGCATTGAACTCATTGAACGATTTCACTGGATTCTTTATATATTCGGAGTATTTCTTATTTATACTGGTTATAAACTTTTCTTTAAAAAGGATGAGGATGAATTCAATCCCAGGGAATCTAAGCTTTACAGATTTATCCGAAAATACCTTCGGCTCACTACAGTTGAGCCAAACGGGAAATATTTTATTACACGTAGCGGAAAAGTATATTTTACTACCCTTTCTATTGTAGTGTTTATGCTTGCCGCCATTGATATAGTATTTGCACTTGACTCTATCCCCACGGTAGTTTCCATTGTGCGCGAAAATGCTCATATTCCTTTTTCGCCTGATGATGTATTGGTTATATATTCCTCAAATATTTTTGCAATTTTAGGACTGCGGGCACTATTCTTTCTGTTGAAAGGCGCTGTCAGCAAATTCGACTTCCTGCAGCAGGGGATTGCAGTGGTGCTTGGATTTATTGGTATTAAAATGCTGATTGAATATTTTGATATTCACATATCAATATATATATCATTAGTAGTTATTGTAGTCTGTTTGGTAATATCAATCATTTATTCAATATATCACGACCGCAAATCATCAGATACAAAACCCAATCAGATAGATTAGCCTCATTTTATGATACCCGCCTATACCATCAGCCAAATAGCACAAATTATTCAAGGAAAGCTGAAGGAAAATGTAGTGGGCTGTCATATTGAATATCTGCTAACAGACAGCAGAAAGCTTGTAGAATCCAGTACATCACTTTTTTTTGCATTGGATGGACTGCGCAGAAGCGGGAATAAATATATAGAAGAATTATATCACAGAGGGGTACGTAATTTTGTTGTAAGTATTTCCTTTAACCCCAGTCTTTTTGCAGACGCTAATTTTATACAGGTAAGTGATGTATTAATTGCACTTCAAAAACTTACTGCTTATCATCGTGCCAGGTTTAATATCCCCCTAATTGGAATTACCGGGAGCAATGGCAAAACAATTGTAAAAGAATGGCTGAATACACTTCTTGAAAAAGAATATACTATAGTCAGAAGCCCCAAAAGTTATAATTCGCAAATAGGGGTTCCATTAAGTGTCTGGCAAATAAATGATACCCACACTCTCGGTATTTTTGAGGCAGGCATATCCCAACCTGGGGAGATGAAGTTTCTTGCGGACATTATTCAACCCACCATTGGTATATTAACTCATATTGGTGATGCACATAGCGAGAATTTTATAAGTATTGAGCAAAAGATTGCAGAGAAAATAAAACTGTTTGCAAAAGTACAATGGGTTGTTGCTAACGGAGATGATGAACGGGTAAGATCAGCAATATTAAACGCCGGTTTACCTTATGTATTTTTTGGAACTGCTGCGGATAACGATATCAGAGTGCTGAGTATCGAAAAGAAAAAAAATAGTACAGTTATTATATTGAAGAAAAAAGTGGAAGAAGGTAAGGAGGGGACTAATAATCTTCAATTGAATATTGAATTGCCATTTACAGATGATGCTTCAATTGAAAATGCCATTTCATGTTGTTGTGTTTTAATAAAGCTAAATTACAAAAATACTATTATAGCTGATAGAATTTTGTTGCTCAAACCGGTTGGCATGCGTCTTGAAATGAGGAATGGTATAAACAACTGTTCTATTATCAACGATAGTTATATCAATGACCTCAGCTCTTTGAGAATTGCGCTGGATTTTCTTGATCAGCAAAAACAGCACAACAAAAAAACTGTTATTCTTTCTGAATTAGTTGATACCGGAATAGTACCCGAGAAATTATATATTGAAATTGCAAGTTCTCTCGGGAAAAGGGAGATAACAAAATTTATAGGAATTGGCGAAAAAATAAACGTACACAAACGGATTTTTGAAGCTGTTTGCAAAGAATCTGTCTTCTATAAATCCACTGACGATTATGTTGCACAATTTCATAGCAATTCATACCGAGATGAAACTATTTTGGTAAAAGGTGCGAGATCTTTTGCTTTTGAACGTGTAATCAATTTACTTGAGCAGAAAGCTCATCAAACCGTGCTTGAGATAAACCTGAATACAATATCACAAAACTTAAAAAAATTCCAGGAATTGCTGGCACCAACTGTTAAAATAATGGTGATGGTAAAAGCATTTTCGTACGGAAACGGAAGTTTTGAAGTAGCAAATATTCTTCAGTTCCACAAAGTAGACTACCTGGCAGTAGCATATACAGATGAGGGTATTGAATTGCGTAAAGCTGGTATTACTTTACCAATTATGGTGATGAATCCCGAACTGGATAGTTTTGGAGCAATAACAGAACATTATCTGGAACCTGAAATATTTTCATTTTATATTCTCAGAAAATTCAAAGATCACTTAGCTGAACAAGGACTAAGTCATTACCCGGTCCATATAAAAATTGATACCGGTATGCACCGGCTCGGATTTGATCCCGACAACAGAAAAGAATTGGCTACTTTATTGTCAGAAAATATGCTGCTAAGGGTACAATCTGTTTTCAGTCATCTTTCAGGAAGTGAGGATCCTTCACTGGATGAATTTACAGAATACCAGGCAAATCAGTTTTTAATTGTTTGCAGGGAGTTGGAGCATTCTCTCTCATATCCGTTCTTGAAACATTTAGCCAACACAGCAGGCATTATCCGTCATAAAAATTTGCACCTGGATATGGTACGTCTTGGAATAGGACTTTATGGTGTAGATAGCAGCGGGGAAAATATTCAGGGACTAACAGAAGCTGCTACCCTGAAAACTACCATCGCCCAAATTAAACAGGTAAAAGCCGGTGACACCGTTGGATATGGACGAAAAGGCAAAATCACAAGAGACAGCCGTATTGCAACAATTCGAATAGGCTATGCTGATGGTTATCGCCGTTGTCTTAGTAATGGAAATGGTTATGTACTTATACATGGAAAAACAGCCCCGGTTATAGGTAATATAGCCATGGACATGACAATGGTAGACATTACTGACATACCAGGTGTGACTGAAGATGATGAAGTTGTAATTTTTGGTAAAGATCTTCCAGTAACAAAACTGGCGCAATGGGCTAACACCATACCCTATGAGATTATGACGGGGATTTCACAGCGGGTATTACGGCTATATTATGAGGAATAAAAGGATTTTCACTTTAATTGATTCATATATGAGGTATGTTTTTATAATGTCTTTATTACTATTGTCAGGTTTTTTAATTAAGGCACAGAATATTGATAAAATAATCAACAAAAAAGCAGTAAAAAAAATTGAGCAAAAACTTTCATCCGATAAAATGGGAGGAAGGGGATTATATTCTCCAGGATTAGACAAGGCAGCGGAATATATTGCCAAAGAATTTGCAAAAGCAGGATTGGAACCACTGGAAAGGAGCAGCAGCTTTTTTCAGGAGTTTAAAATGATTGATGCAAAACAAATTAATACCTCAGGAATTATTGGAGGAGATACCATTGCAGCACATAATATAATTGGTTTCACTTCCAAAAAACATATACAAGTAGATAATACTTCCGGGTTCGAAACAGCTAGCATTAATACAGGTGAGAAATTTTTATATACAGCCTACAGGTATCTGCAGGCTGGGAAAAATTATATTGTGTGGGTAGACTCTGCCGAGGCGCAAAATTTCAGTACGCTGAACAGGTTGAAAGGCCCCGGCTTCCCATCCGACAACAGTGTAATTTTTGTATTGTCATCACCGAAGGAAAAATTTTCCTTCGTAATTGATAATGAAATTTCGGAAAAGAAGTTGAAGAATATTGCCGGTATGATACCCGGCAAAAGCAGGAGTGATGAGTTTGTAATTTTTTCGGGGCATTATGATCATCTTGGAATTGGAAAAGCTGATGCAAATGGAGATTCAATATACAATGGAGCTAATGATGACGCAGCAGGTATTACCGCTGTAATTATGCTAGCCCGTTACTTCAGCAAATTGCATAGTAATGAGCGAACTATAATTTTTGCTGCTTTCACTGCCGAAGAAAGCGGCGGTTTTGGATCTCAATATTTTTCAAAACAATTTGATCCTGCTAAAGTAATAGCCATGTTTAATATTGAAATGATAGGTACAGAAAGTAAATGGGGCAAAAACTCAGCATATATTACCGGCTATGAAAAAACAGATATGGGAGTGATATTGAGCAAAAACCTTGAGGGTACGGAGTTTACCTTCCACCCTGACCCCTATCCTGATCAGCACCTTTTTTATCGGTCGGACAATGCAACACTGGCACGTCTGGGTGTACCGGCGCATACGATTTCAACTTCTAAAATGGATAGCGAGCCCTATTATCACACTCTCGATGATGAAATAGATACACTGGACATGAAAAACATGGCGGAAATTATAAAGGCTATTGCTCTAAGTTCTAAAACTATTATAAGTGCTGAAGATACTCCCGCCAGAGTAGATACCGAACAACTAAGATAACTTAAATCTTAAACGCTGCAATATGTTAGTAGTTCAATTAATTCCGCTGCAATTTTTTTGAGTTACTCTGTCACTAAAGTAATTATAAAGAGTTAGTGAAATAATAAAATGCGGTGGCTCAGAAGGGATTGAGGAATGGTGAACACAACTCTAATTTTCTTTTGTCCGTTCACCGTTTAATTGCTGTAATATATATATCCTTTTATTTTCGTAATAATCAGGAGTAAGGCTTGTTTTGCTCTTATGAATTGCTTTAAAATCAAAATCAGTCAATACCTGGAATTTTTTTTCGGGTAATACGTACCAAAGACTATCACTACCATGATCCTTCAGCATGTGGGAGAAAAGATACATCAGTTCAAATCCACGGAAAGCAAGTTCAGTGGGTGCCAGATATGTATTACGTGCATACTTTTGGGTAAAATTAGTTGCCCATTCATTCGAACTTCCGGGGTTGAAAAAAGTTGAAGAAAAAATCACCTTCATATCATTCACTTCTATTCGCCCTATTTCAGGGAAATCTCCCCATGTAGGCATTCCTATTAAAGTGATCTTATAGTTTACCGCGAGTGCGGATACATTAGCTATCAAACTACGTGCAAATTTATCATCCAGACTCCCGCAAATAATTACGTTTTGTCTGTTTTTGTCAAGAGATTTTAGAATATCCTCAGCTTTAAATGGTGTATTCAGCATAACAGTACGGATATTTAATACTGAGCCGGATGCAGTACTATTGAGTGTCTTAAAAACTCCGGCAACCCTGTCATCATCACGGGTGGTCCGCCGAAAGAGCAGTAGATTATCAGTTCCAAAATTATTAAGTACATAATTGTATATAGCTTGCAAATGCGTATTAAGTTTGGAATTTACAACCACAACATAAGGGTTATTGGTGATCCCGCCATCATTGGGATAACTGGCAGAAATAAAAGGGATTTTTTTTTCTTTTGCGATAGAGGCAAGGTCAAGATATTCGCTTCCACTTACTGCGCCAAGAATAAGATCAATGCTATCTAATGCTCCGCTATCGGCAAGCTTATAAACAGAACCATTCACTTTTTTTGAATCAAAAACTTTCACCCGCAATGATATATTCTCTTTGTTGAGCGAATCCATAGCAAGTAACACCCCTTCGTAAAATTCAATTCCCGGTGCTATAAATCTCGGAACAGGCTGAGATAATTTGTAATTCCCCGCAGCATCAAATGCGGAATCAAGATAAAATGGAGCGAAGATTGCAATACCCGGGACATGTTGTTCCTGTGCCTGGATGGTTACGGTATGAGTCAGCAAAGCTGCAGTTAAAATAAAAATAAATTGGACCTTATTCATGCATTCAGCTTTAACATAAGACGCATCATTCCCATTCTATAGTTGCAGGCGGCTTACTGCTGATATCATACACCACCCTGTTGATACCTCTTACATTGTTTATAATCTCATTAGAAATATATGCCAGAAATTCGTAAGGGAGATGCGCCCAATCTGCTGTCATACCATCTACTGAGGTAACGGCCCTCAACGCAACGGTATATTCATAGGTTCTTTCATCACCCATAACTCCCACACTCTTAACAGGCAGCAAAATAGCACCTGCCTGCCAAACCTTATCATACAGATCAAAATCTTTCAAAGCTTTAACATATAATGCATCAGCTTCCTGCAGCAGTTTAACTTTCTCTTCAGTAATTTCTCCCAAAATTCTTATAGCCAGACCCGGCCCCGGAAACGGATGGCGATATAGCATAGCATGTGGAATGCCCAGTTCAAGACCTACTTTTCTTACTTCATCTTTGAATAAATAACGGAGGGGTTCTACCAGCTCAAGATGCATTTTTTCAGGCAGCCCGCCCACATTATGGTGAGACTTTATTGTTACTGAAGGTCCGTGCACCGATACACTTTCTATCACATCGGGATAAATGGTACCCTGTCCCAGTAATTGTATGCCTTCAATTTTGTGAGATTCCTGATCAAATATTTCTATGAAAGTTCCACCTATTATTTTGCGTTTCTCTTCAGGATTTGTTTTGCCCGCAAGTTTGGTATAAAAATGTTCCCGGGCATCAATACCTTTCACATTCAATCCAATCTGTTTATAGGTTTCAAGTACCTGTCCATATTCATCTTTTCTAAGTACGCCATTGTCAACAAATATACCATAAAGCCTTTCGCCTATTGCACGGTGAACCAATGTAGCTGCTACAGTAGAATCCACACCACCACTAAGCGCCATAATTACTTTTCTTTCACCTATCTTTTCTTTCAGATTGTTGACGGTATCACTTACAAAATGAGCCGGTGTCCAATCTTGTTTGCATCGGCAAACTTTAACAAGAAAGTTATTGATAATTGTTTTTCCAAACTCAGAGTGGTAGACCTCGGGATGAAATTGTAACCCGTAAATAATATTTGTTGAAGCATTATTTCTTTTGAAAGCTGCTACCGGAATAGATTCAGTAGTACCTAATATTTCAAAATCTGCAGGTATCTGTAAAATGGAATCTCCATGACTCATCCACACCTGCGACTCAGGTTTTACATCTTCCCACAACAGATCCTTTTGAGAAAGCCGAAGCTGGGCTCTTCCATATTCCCGCTTTTCAGAACGTTCTACTTTACCACCAAAATTTCTTGCAGTAAGCTGAGCACCATAACACACTCCTAAAACAGGCACCCTTTTTAAAATAGCGTTTATATCAATATCAGGGGCATTTTCATCATTTACTGAAAAAGGGGAACCTGATAAAATAACGCCTTTAAGTCCAGGTACAAAGTCTATCGGTTTGTTATACGGAGTGATTTCGCAGTAAACATTTGCCTCACGAACGACACGGGCTATAAGCTGAGTGTACTGGGAGCCAAAATCCAAAATGAGTATTTTTTCTGCCATTTGGGCGCGAAGGTAATGAGAATTTTTAACAGCCTCCTTTCCATGTGCAATTCAATTTTTTACAATGAATAAACCCGCATTAAAGCGGGTTTTACTCAATTTTCGTCCTGTTGGAATATTTTCAAAGGGATGGACAACCGGCTTATATTAATCCAGTTGTTTTAATCCGTACTACAACTCATTTCTAGTTGCTTTAATATCGAGCTTCATTTCCACTTCCGGGAGAATATACAATTTTCCTTTCGGATCACTGAAACTGGTCATGCTCCATTTCAAACGGTCAATATTGAACGTTGCTTTTGTTCTTATACTACCATTTTCAAAGATGATCTTTGCCGGGAAGCTGATTATATTAGTTTTGCCCAACATTGTAAACGCTCCACGGATGGTATGTGTGGTATCCTTTGAAGGCCTGCTGTAAGGTAGTATCTGTTCAATTTCAAAAGTAGCATTAGGATATAAGGCAATATTAAAAAAGTCCTGGCCTTTTAAATGATCAAGCAGTTGTGGCTTGATCGTATCTGGCAGGTCATAATTTTTAATACTGGAAATAGGGATATTAAATTTACCATCACTTATATTGCCATTGGTATCACCATGCATTTGACCCGATACTGAAAAAGCACCTGTATGAAAATGATCAGGTGCAGATCCTTTCCATTCTATCGAAGACTGCGATTCATCAATAACAAAAGAGCTTCGTAAATTTTCACTTTTCCTGGAACAGGAGCTGACTATAATAAAAAGTGCACTTAATACAAACTGATATTTCATGTCTATTTAATTAAAAGGTTTAAATGATATCTGGAGGAAAGCCTTTCCACCATATACCGGATTTGCTCAGCCGTTGGAGGTTCAGGTGAAGTGATCTCAGGTACTGCAGCGCAGGGTTTGCTGAATTCCACAAAGTAATTCCAGAGGTCACCAGGAGTCATTATAGTGATAATTTGGGCTGTATCCGTCATAATCTTAAAATAATGAGGGATCTGTCGGGGAGCAAATAAGGCAGATCCAGGCAAAAGTGTATGGGTGGTTCCATTGATCACAAACTCAACAATTCCCTCCACTATATAAAAAGTCTCATCCTCCTTTTCATGAATATGAGGAGGTGGCTCTGCTCCTTTGGGTAAAACCATATCCAGCATTGCCAGCCTGCCGTCAGTTTGTTCAGGGGAAATGAGCGTTTTAAAGTACCCGCCGTGATAGCTACGATATGCAGCAGCAATATTAGTTGCTCCCTGCAATAATTCATTTACATTCATTTTTAAATTATTTTTAATCGGGAGCAATATTGAGCTGTTTTTTATTGCAGAAAAATTTATAGCGATGGATATACGATTGAATAGGCAGAAGGGAACATAAGTAGATAAACGATATTATAATAGTCTGTCGACGAAAAATTGATTTCGTCTACACATCGTTTAATCTTCGCTGATACCTGTTAATTTTGAATACATTAAACTCTAAAAATATTTGCTTAAAAAATATCCCATATTGAAGCATCTGTATTTCTGGTGTGCTGCTTTCCTGCTACTGACCTATATCTACGGAACGGCTTACGAAAGCTTTGAACTGGGGGTAAAAGTGATCGCCATGCTTTTACCGGTACACATGGCTTATTTTTATCTTGTTGATAATATTGTCGTCAAACACTTTTATATAAAAGAGCAGTATTTGAAAGCTTTTTTGGTAACATTGGCGATCATTGTCTTCATCGCTATAGCTTACCGGATTACAGAAATCTTTATTACCGATCCTTATATCTACCGGTTCTATATGCAAAACGATAAAACTTTTTCGTGGGACAGGATGCAAATGAGCAAAACTGAACAACTGTTCAACCCGATCTTTTTTGTTACAGCTATAGAAAGAAGCAATGCCGTGGTGTGGATCGGTATCACATTGAAATTATTTACTTTATCACATGAAAGAAAGCAATCTGTTTTACAGGCTGAACTGGATTTTTTAAAAGCACAGCTTAACCCGCACTTTTTATTTAATTCACTCAATAATATTTACTCGCTTTCGCTTAGCGGATCAGAAAAAACACCTGAAATAATCTTAGGCATTTCAAATATACTCAGGTATTCTCTGTATGAATGCACTGCACAACAGGTTGCTCTTAAACGAGATATTGAAATTCTGTACGATTATATCAAACTCGAAAAAATAAGATATGAAGAGCGTCTTGAATTAAATATCTTCATCTGTAACAATACGGGCATCCTACAAATAGCCCCCCTGCTTATGCTGCCCTTAGTGGAAAACGCCTTTAAACACGGCACGGCAGCAACTATTGACAATCCCTGGATCAATATTCAATTGCATATCCAGGACAATAACCTTACCTTAAACATCAGTAATAGTAAACCAGAGATGAATTCTATATCAAATAGCGTTGCCGGGAAAATCGGTATTGAAAATGTGCAAAAGCGATTAAGTCTTTTATATCCCGGAAGGCACTCTCTTAATTTTTTTGATGAGCAGGATTGTTTTATAACTGTTTTGAATATTAATCTGACCAATTGAACCGATTGTAACTATGCCGATCAGAACGCTTATAGTGGACGATGAACCACACGCTATTGAGGTTGTCAAAAAATATATTAGCCAGATTCCTGAAATTGAGTTGTTGTCTACCCACAATAATGCCATCAACGCATTTCAGGAACTCCAAAAAAATAAGGTAGATTTAATGTTTCTGGATATTAATATGCCCGGTTTGTCAGGAACTGACCTGGTAAGAAGCCTGCAATACCCGCCACTCGTGATCTTTACAACCGCATACCAGGAATACGCTATAGAAGGGTTCGACCTGAATGCAGTGGACTATTTACTGAAGCCTATCTCCTTCGACCGTTTTCTTCGTGCCATAGACAAAGTAATGAACCTGCATAAGATGCAAACTATTGAACAAACGGTTGCTGAATCAACAAAACCCTCAGCACCTGCTCAACCATTTTATATATACATGCGTATTGACCGTCAGCTAATAAAAATAAATACAGAAGAAATACTTTGGATAGAAAGTGACAAGGACTATATCAAAGTGGTAACAAAAAACAACACACATATTACCAAGCAAAAGATCAGTGCCATGGAAAACCTTTTACCCATTCAATCTTTCCTTAGAGTACACCGCTCCTACATTGTTCCGATAAATAAAGTGAAAGGTTACAACCCCAATTATCTCATAATTGAAAATACCAGAATACCTATTGGCAGAAACTATAAACAGATTTGTCTGGATAAATTCAATCCCGGCAATCACAGTGCATTGGTCTTTATCGAATAACTACCCGGGTTTGCGGGCTGAATGTTATACCTTAAAAAATCCTGATTATTCTTATATTATTTACCCCTATAAGTGTTATTTATTACACACCTATAATTGATTTAAATTTTTCGTGATCGATATTTTCGACATTACTTATGTCAATAAAATATCCAGACTGCCAGTTTTTCGTTTTCTCAGCTTGTGTGTTTTGAGGATTATCCCAAACAGTGTACACCCTAAAACCAAGTTTCCCCTTTTTATTGTTGGTTGCAAGAATTTGATTTTCACCTAAAATATATGCCGGGAAAAAGAAAAAACCGAATCGGTGCTGTTGCTCAGTAACGATCATATAAAAATCAAAACGGTCGTTCAGATTATATGGTTCGGTTTGCCTATTGCCGTTCCTTTTCCATAAGGTTACAAACAGTCCGGTTTTCTTAGGCGTTATCTTTGCTTTTCTGAACTTTATCTTTTGATTGTTCAATTGAAAACTGCACCCAGAGTATTCTTCACACTCCTGGTCGTTAATAATATCAGATATCCTCAGATTGTTAATGTTCAATATTGTGTTTTCTATCCTGTTTAATACTTCAATCATTTACTCAATGCTTTTTTCTATTACAACTATAATCCGGTTATTAACTATAAACTTTCTGTATCTCTTCAGCTAAGACGTCGGGAAAATGATACTGCTGTATCAGTAAGCAAATAGATTTAATTAAATCCTATAAGCCCGGAATGTCCCTGAATATAGTTACAAACAGTTGCGCCACAACTCTTACCATTTTCCACCGGTATGGCATACCCTAAGTCCGGCTATTTTTTATACATTTTAAAACCAGATTCTATATTAAACAGACCAACAAGATCATAAACACCACCCGTAGATAATGGTTTGCTATCAGATCGCATTAATGTCTGAAACCGAATACGGTCACCTGTAATAACCTGTAGCCATTCTGAATAATACCAACTGGCCATCAATAAAATAGCCTTATTGACAAAAGTTTATACTATTTGCAAATCAATAGCACCCCTTATACCTCTATTCTATTTTCTGCAATGTAGTTATTGAAGAAGAATTAGCAACTATCTTTTTTTACTCTGTGAGTAACTAATCAATTGAGAGCAAATGTCAAATTAATTCAATCAACAGTGTACAATCTATTCTAATGGTTCTTGAAATAATATCCATGGTGGAGGATCGGGAGTCCTAAGATAGCAATGATTTTCTACAGTCCGGATCACAGCAACCGGCAAATATAGTTGCCTGTATATTATAGGTTTGAAACTCCTCTACAAAAACTTCCCTGTAAAACTCTCTTTTACTTTCTTTAAATCCTGCGGCATCCCGGCAAATACGAGGTTGCCTCCCTGGTCACCTGCTTCAGGTCCGAGATCAATTACCCAGTCTGCATTTTTAATTACATCAGTATTATGTTCTATTACCCAAATGGAATGTCCCTGATCTATCAACGCATTAAATGAAGCGAGTAATTTATTTATGTCGTGAAAATGAAGACCCGTTGTGGGTTCGTCGAATATAAACAAAATATGTCCCTGAGCTTTGCCTTTACCTAAAAAAGAGGCGAGTTTTACACGCTGAGCCTCACCACCCGATAATGTATCGCTTGATTGACCAAGCTTCACATATCCTAACCCTACATCCGCCAATGGTTTCAATTTCGTATATATTTCCTTTTCGTCTTTAAAAAAATTAAGTGCGTCATCAACACTCATTTCAAGCACATCATAAATATTCTTTTCTTTATAGCATACTTCCAATACTTCATCTTTAAATCTCCTGCCATGACAGACATCACAGATAAGATGAACATCAGCTAAAAATTGCATTTCTACTATCTGCTCTCCCTCGCCCTTACATGCATCGCAGCGACCCCCTTCTACATTAAATGAAAAATGCTTTGGCTGAAATCCATTGATTTTGCTTAAGGGTTGTTTTGAATATAACTCTCTTATTTCATCATAAGCTTTAATATAGGTTACAGGGTTGCTGCGGGAAGATTTGCCAATGGGATTCTGATCTATCATCTCAATCTGAGTAATGTAGTCAATATCACCTTTTATGGATTTATGCAATCCCACTTTATCTACAAACTCACCCTTTATCTTTTTTAATGCTGGATATACAATCTGTTTAACCAGAGTAGTCTTCCCGCTGCCACTTACACCACTGATGACACAAAGCACATTCAGTGGGAATTCCACCGTAATATTCTTAAGGTTGTTCTGCCTTGCACCTTCCACTACAACAGACCTTTTCCATTTGTGGAGAAAAGCCGGTTTGTCAATTGATAATTCTCCTTTCAGATATTTTCCAGTTAAACTGTTCCTGTTATTAATAATATCATTGTAATCACCTTCTGCAATTACTTCACCACCAAGATGACTGGCGAAGGGTCCCATGTCAATAATATGATCAGCCTCACGCATCATCATCTCATCATGTTCCACCACCACCACTGTATTATTAAGATCCCTAAGCTCTTTCAAAACCTTGATTAGCCGGCGTGTATCCCGGGAGTGTAGTCCAATGGAAGGTTCATCGAGTATATACAACGAATTCGTGAGGTTTGAGCCCAGGCTCCTGGTTAATTGAATCCGCTGACTCTCACCTCCACTAAGTGTATTGGCCAATCGGTTTAAAGTAAGATATCCCAGGCCAACGTCCAGTAATACCTGCAACCTTTGTCTGATCTCTGTCAATATTCTTTTTGCCACCTGATTTTCGTAGTCAGTCAAAGTGATTGCTTCAAACCAATGCTGCAGGTCAGTTACCGGCATTTCACATAATTCACCAATATGTCTTCCGCCAATCTTAACATATAGCGCTTCTTTTCTGAGACGATACCCTTTACACTCGGGGCAAATAGTTCTACCCCTATACCTCGAGAGTAAAACCCTGTACTGAACTTTATACAGATTCTGCTCTACTTCCCTGAAAAAATCATTGATACCGTCTGCATAACTGTTACCCTCCCATAGCTCATCATATTGTTGCCGGGAGAGTTCCATTATGGGCTTGTGCACAGGAAAAGCAAAGTGTTTTGCAGCTTTAATAAACTGATCTTTCCACTGACCCAGCTTCTCTCCTTTCCAGGGGGCCACAGCTCCTTCATACACACTTAAACGTGGATTGGGAATTACCAGTTCCGGATCAATGCCTAATACCTGGGAAAATCCTTCACAAACCGGGCAGGCTCCATAAGGGTTATTAAATGAAAACAAATTGGGAACAGGCTCTTCAAATTTTATTCCATCCATTTCAAATTTTCCCGAGAAACTGATAAGGCTTTTACCATTCACTTCCAACATCATTTCGCCTTCTCCCTCAAAAAAAGCTGTATTAATAGAATCAGCCAGACGATGCAAGTCGTCTTCATCAAAACCCTTTACCAATATCCTGTCTATTAATATGTATATATCAGTATCCTGACTCTGTTTAAGTTTTTTCTTTAATTCCATATCCTTTTCTTCCAGAGCGTCTTCTATTCTAAGTATTTCACTTTTATTTTCTTTAGAAATGAAGTAGAGTCTGGAAAATCCTTTTTGCAATAAAATGTTCAATTCTTCCCTGATATTTCTTTTACCCTGTTGTCTGAAACTTGACAATATCAATACCCTGTCATTTTCATGCATACGCGAAATGGCTTGTACCACATCATTCACATCATCCTTTTTCACTTCTTTCCCGCTCACAGGAGATATCGTTCTGCCAACACGGGCATAAAGCAACCGCAGATAGTCATATATCTCCGTCATACTGCCAACGGTGGAGCGTGGTGTTCGTGTAATAACCTTTTGTTCAATTGCAATTGCCGGGCATAACCCTTTAATAAAATCCACATCAGGTTTATTCATCCTGTTTAGAAACTGACGGGCATAAGCGCTCAGGCTTTCAGCATATCTTCTCTGCCCCTCAGCAAAAAGGGTATCCATTGTCAGCGAAGATTTTCCTGAGCCCGAAACGCCTGTTACTACCACCAGTTTATTTCTGGGTATTTCCACTGAAACATTTTTCAGGTTATGCACCCTTGCCCCTTTAATATAAATACCATTATCGCTGTTGGGTTGCAATGACGATTTTTTTTTCTTTTGAGAAGTATTTGCTGCCATATAGAGACAACGAAATTAATACTAAAATGTTTAGCTTAATCAGGAGGTGGGAAATAAGGCGGGAGCAGCCAGGTATCAGGTTTCATCAGTCAGCAATTAGTGTCTCCTGTCTTGTCCTGATAGCTCAAAGCTGACAACTAATAGCTCCCGGTAAATAATGGGGCTCATACCAAATGATATTATTGTATTTATAGGCATTTATTTAATATTTTGTCGTTTATCGAAGATTTTCAAATGTTAAGCGAAATTTATTTAACAAAAGTTTGGTTAGATAAAAAAAAACTATATTTTAGCAGTCCCAATATCGTACGAAAGAAACTAGAATTAAAACATTACCGCCTATCTGGTATTACTTCTACTTCTTTGCAGTTCTGATATTGGGATATCAAAATCCCAACCATTAAAAACCGTAGAAGTTTATGAATCCCCTAACCAATGTGCCTGATCAGCAATTGATCAATCTTTTCATGAGCGGAGATGCGTCTGCTCTCGAAACTCTCATCATCCGTCACAAAGACAAGATTTACACTTCCATTTTCCTGCTTGTCAAAGACAAGTATCTGGCGGAAGACATCTTTCAGGATGTTTTCATCAGAGTAATTGACACAATCCGTAGCGGTCGCTATACGGAAGAAGGTAAATTCCTGCCCTGGGCAATGAGGATTGCTCATAATCTTTGTGTAGATCACTTCCGCAAGGTAAAACGCACCCCAACAATCAAAACGGGTGATGACCGCGACATCTTTGAAGTGATTAATTTTTCAGAAGATGGCGTTGATCGCCGCATGATGCAGCGTCAAAGTCATGATCGTGTTCGCGAAATGCTTGATCGTCTTCCCGAAGATCAGCGCGAAGTGATCATCCTGAGACATTATGCAGAATTAAGTTTTAAAGAAATTGCTACCATGACGGACTGCAGCATCAATACTGCACTTGGCCGTATGCGTTATGGTTTGATTAATCTGCGTAAAATGATGCAGGAAAAACAAATTGCCTTGTAAGACCCGACTTTCCAAAATCAAAGGGGTTGTATAGACATACAACCCCTTTTTTATTTTCACTATTAAATCTGTACCTGTGTATTCAACCCCCAATTCCTACCTTGAAGCTAACTTCGGAGGGCGGAAGGCATTTTTTATCATCACAAACCATAAACTCCACTTTGCCTCCTATATTAGTTTTTACTTTAGATTTCAACTGCACTATTTGTATAAAATCAACTTTTTTTTCAAAAAAGCTTACATCGCCACCCCAAACCTCTTCATGCTTCTTTATAATTTTTCCAACTTCTTTGGGCTTACCATTTAATATCACTAATGGATTTTTGACAAATGTAAAAGTAGTAGGAACAGGTCCTTCAATTCCAAGGTTTTGCGCATATATATGAAAGTTACCCTCAATGGTAGCAGCTATACGTACTTCGTATGTTTTATCATCAATCTTTTTGGACGTAAAATCCCATTTAACCATTCTTGCTGATCCATCCTGAGCAAAAATATTTCCCGTAACCATCATCAGCACTAAAGCACTTATCCAACGTTTTATCATCATATCAATAAATTTCAATCTTTTACAAAAAACGAAATAGCAGCCAGAAAATACTACGCAGGCATCATAAACTTTTGCAAAACTTCATCTCTTTCAGGCTGGTACTACTTTTTCTGAAAGCAGTAACTCTTTCAGCACCTTCGCCCCGTCAGTATTTCCCAGTCTTATATTACAAGCCCTTTCGGGATGTGGCATCATTCCAAATACATTACGGGCAGAATTGCAGATTCCTGCTATATTTCTGCTACTGCCGTTGGGATTTGAAACCTCATCAACAATACCCTCTGCATTACAATACCGGTAAATTACCTGACCGTTGCTTTCCAGTGCATCAAGGGTAAGGTCATCTGCATAATATCTTCCTTCTCCATGAGCAACAGGTATCTTCAGTACAATATCATCATTCCCTTTTATGAATGTATTTTTACAAACGAATTTCATGTTTTCATTTCTCAGTAAAACACCCGGCAGCAAACCTGCTTCACATAAAATCTGAAAGCCATTGCAAACCCCCAACACTTTTCCTCCCTTATTGGCAAAATGTATTACACTCTGCATCATAGGACTAAACCGGGCAATAGCACCACAGCGTAAATAATCTCCATAAGAAAATCCCCCCGGAAGTACAATACAATCTTCCACGGTAAACATACTTATATCCTCATCTTTGTGCCAAAGCGTTATAACTTCATAACCAAGATCCTTACTCAACGCATCAATCATATCTCTGTCGCAATTGGATCCCGGGAAAACAACTACTCCGAATTTCATAATTGCAGGGTTTTATTTTGCAAAGGTAGGCTGATGTAACTGAAAATTTACCATTTTAGGCATGAGTTTGGGAAACCATTGTTAATAAGTAATCTTTAACCTTTGGTAGCGGGCAACCATACATTGAGAGCAACTATAAAAGCGACAAACAGCCAGTGAAGCACAATAGGTATCCACTTCTTTTCAGCATAAAAATATGTATACGCATGAAAGGCAGCAAAGGGAAGGGCACATAATATCCAATATTCAAACCCGGGCACTACATTCATAAATGGTATCAACATACTAATAAAAAGGTATACAAGCATAAGGCTCCAACTCTTTCTTACCTGAATCAACATTCGCAACATATTGCCCTGGATATAGAAACCACTGATCAAAAAGGGAATGATGATTAAAACGATGGCCATCCAAGCCCATATATCCTGCTGAAATTGAGGTAGGCTTACCGATACCGAAGGCAGATAAGTGAGCGGATTCCAGTCTTTGGTAAGAAACAAATAGGCAAAGAGAAAGTAATAAGGTGTAAGCACCCCCAAAACTGCAATCAGCCATTCGCTAAGCTGGAAAGGACGCATTATAATAAGTGCAAAAAAGATCAGCACAACAAACCCTATTGCCGGGAAATACAGAAAAGAAGTTATTCCTACAGCAAGTCCTGTATTATATACCAATGCTTTAGGACGTGAATGATTAAACAAATCGCTTAAAGAAGCCCAAACCCATACCAATAACGTATTTACGATAAGTGCTGACGATAATTGCCACCATTCGGGGAACAAAGCAGTAATAAACACATAAGCCATTGCAGGTAGAAAATTTGGCTTTGGCAACAACTTTTGTTTATTTAAAAAATTACTGAATACTATTGCCTGGGTAAGTACCAGCACCAATACGATTAATGGATAAATTACCGGTGCAAATTCACCTGCAGTTCTCAGATATACGAGTAGTTTAACAAAAACGAATCCATCAGTAGCCTGTGCAACTGGTATATGGGGATGCATAAATGAGTACAGCTTCAGGAGAAAGGCATATACAAGTAATAAAACTATATTTACCGGGGAGTTAGTTTGGAAATACCTAATCACAGGAATTCTATTTAAAAATCAATTTTAGCAAAACAAATATAATTCCTGTACATGCAGGGTATCACTATCTGCTTAGCGCCAACCTGTTTACCATATTTAGGTAAAAACTCATAATCTTTATCCAGATTTTTCAATGTGGGGGCACGGTCTAATTGTCCATTTGGACTAATGCCCTGTTCTGTCAGCAATTTTATACGTCGTTCCTGCTGATTATATAAGAAGCTGATCTCACTGCCTTTATTATAAACCATATAGGATAAAGAATTGTCAGAGTCATCATCAAAATTGCTTTTATGCAGCACATTACTCCATTCTATCGTCGCATTTTGATCAAACGAAAAAACAGTAATATTTTCACTGTAATAGCGGGTATTATTTCCATAATACCTGTTCCATGGGTTTCCATAGCCATAAGGGCTCCAGTAATAGTTACTATATGGTGAATAAGGTGAATACATATAAGGACTGTATAAATAATCATACCGGTTCCAGCCGCCACCTCTCGAAGTAGTAAAATACAACTCGCATACTACTATAAACCCACCGTCTCTCTTGGGCATAATTTGTCGTATAAAATAATCGTTAAACGCTGTTTTTGCGGATGTATTTTCCGATTTTGCATTTTCTCTCAGTTCATCACTAAAAATATTATAGCTTTCCGCATTGATACGGTTGTTCTCTTTATTCCAAACTGCAATATATAACCCATCCACATTCCCTCTTCGCTGCTTATAATACAATGAACTGATAAGGATATTTTTATTAATATTATCTGCCTTTATCTTCACTTCATCAAGAAAGTTTTTGTTCAGGGGGAGGTTGTACACATTAAATGTATCAGACATGGCAGGTTTTATCATCAGATCAACGAAAGCAATGTTATCGCGACTACCGTTTCTTCCACATTTTGCAAAAACAAAATCTCCATCATTATCCACAATAAAATCGCTGAATACAGCATCTCTCTGCTGCATATTCACGGGCAGACGTGTTTTCTTTAAAAACTCCATTTTATCATTATACAGCAGTGTAGTAAAGAAGTAATTTTTTTCACTCCTTTTATTGATCTTAAAAATCATGATTTGCTGCTTGTTCTCGCTGTAGATGGTTGAATATATTTTATTATCCCCATTCCCAGTTTGGGTAGTATCAATTTCTACCGGCCCCAGCATTTTATTACCCTCCGAATCCATCTTAACCACGTTGCAATGAACCACGTTCCTTTTCTGGTACTGGTATATCATATAAAAAAAATCCGGATATTGAACAAAATCCACATTGATCAGTCTGTCAGGTAAAAAATCCAGGTCGATTTTTTTCTTCAGCTTCATATCATTATCAAAAACTGACAGGTTGTTTTTGGATCTGTAATTTTTGTAAATGAGTATATTATTTTGAAGTTTACCAATTATTTCAAAATTTACCTGGCGGTAATCATCCCTTTCGGGTTCAGAATAATGTATACGTTGGGCACTGCTAAAAAGAGGCAGTATAAAAATTAATAACGGAGCTATCGTTTTATATATCTGCATAACCGGTATTACCATTTTGTGAATAAAAAATAATTATCCTGCTGCAAATTAGATGCTTTTTTGAGATTACTGATGTCTTACATATTATTTTAACCAATTTGTAATTTACTTATACCTTTGACGTTTTCATCGGAGAATTGTAGAAAATATTAACCAGTAATCAACTGTGGGCAAACATCTTAATAAGGTTACCTTAGCCGGACTAATTATAGCACTTGGTATTATTTATGGAGACATTGGTACATCACCCCTGTATGTATTTAATGCGATAATTACCGACAGAGCTATCACAGAAGATCTGATTATCGGCAGCCTTTCATGCATTATCTGGACGCTTACCCTGCAAACAACCATCAAATATGTGGTGCTGGTGCTGCGGGCAGACAACAAAGGTGAAGGTGGAATATTTGCCTTGTATGCCCTGGTACGTAGGCGCAGAAAATGGCTGGTGGTTCCCGCTATGATTGGTGGCGCCGCCATGCTGGCCGACGGCATGATTACTCCGCCCATTACCATTACTTCGGCTATAGAAGGTCTGCAGAAAGTACCGGCTTTTCATGATATCAATCACTATATCATTTACATCGTTATTGGAATTCTTTGTTGTTTCTTTCTTTTCCAGCAGTTTGGCACTGCCTCTATCGGTAAATTTTTTGGGCCCGTAATGACAGTTTGGTTCAGCATGATCGCTATTTTTGGGGCATTCCATCTCGTTGATGACCTATCTATCCTAAGAGCGTTCAACCCTTATTATGGCATAAAACTACTTTCACACAACCCCGGAGCACTGTGGATATTAGGTGCAGTTTTTCTTTGTACTACCGGGGCCGAAGCTTTGTACAGCGATCTTGGTCACTGCGGAAGAAGAAATATTCACATTTCCTGGATTTTTGTAAAAGCATGCCTGTTGCTCAACTACCTGGGACAGGGCGCCAGCTTACTGAAAAATCATTTGGATGTTCCCGGCGGACCTCATGATAACATCAATCCATTTTATGATCTCATGCCCGAATGGTTTGTTATTCCGGGGGTAATTATTGCTACGGCCGCAGCGGTTATTGCCAGCCAGGCAATGATCTCAGGTTCATTTACACTCATTGGCGAAGCTATACGGCTCAACCTGTGGCCGCGTCTGAAAATAAGGTACCCTTCAGAAGAAAAAGGGCAGTTGTTTATCCCCTTCTTAAATGCTTTCATGTTTTTCGGCTGCCTGGTAGTTGTACTGTATTTTCAAACTTCATCACGCATGGAAGCAGCTTATGGACTGGCAATTATAGTTACCATGCTGATGACAACCATCCTTTTTGCAAACTACCTTGTAAGCCACCGGGTAAAATCTATCTGGATATATGCCTTCCTCATAGGCTATTTGCTGATAGAAGGTGTTTACCTTTCTGCTTTATTATTAAAATTTACACACGGCGGGTATTTTACGGTAATCATAGGCGGGCTGATGTTTATGATCATGTATATATGGTTTCGCAGCCGGAAAATCAAAAACAGGTATGTGGAGTTTGTGCGTTTGGAAGACTACCTTCCAATGATTCAGGAGTTGAGTAATGATCCATCCGTTTCTAAATATGCAACACACCTCATCTATCTTACCAGCGCAAATAACCCAAAAGAAATTGAACATAAAATTATTTATTCAATACTCAACCGCAAACCCAAGCGGGCAGACATCTATTGGTTTGTTCATGTAGACACTTTAGACAACCCTTATACCTGTGAATATGAAGTGCAAACCATTATCCCTAACGAAGTAATCAGGGTGGAGTTCCGGCTCGGATTCAGGGTAGAACCACGTATCAACATCATGTTCAGAAAAGTGGTGGAAGATATGGTTGCCAATAAAGAAGTGAATATTACCAGCCGGTATGAAAGTCTGCAGCGCAATAATATAGCCGGAGATGTTCAGTTTATTGTAATTGAAAAATTCCTTAGTGTAGACAACGAATTACCTTTCTGGGAATCGCTAATTATGAAAGGATATTTCTGGATAAAAGAGATCAGTTTATCAGAAGAGAGAGGTTTTGGGCTCGACTCCAGTTATGTTACTGTCGAAAAGTTTCCCCTTATTGTGGCGCCGCTTACCAGGCTCAACTTGAAAAGGATTCATAACGATTAGTCCTCACTGCAACAATCTGCTCCGCTTTCATTACTTTCATACTACAAACTTTTATAACCATTGCTTGTAACTGTTTTATATTTCGCAGGGGGTATTGTGATATTACTTGTTATACTCTACTTTATCCAGGAAAAATTTATTTTTAAACCGGAGAAGCTACCCGCTGACTTTAAGTTTGAATATGATGCCCCTTTTGAGGAATTATTTTTTGACATCGAACCCGGAGTAAGCATCAACGGATTACACTTTCATCTCGAAAACCCATTAGGTCTTGTTCTGTATTTCCATGGCAATTCGAGAAGTATAAAAGGGTGGGCAAAATTTGCAAAAGATTTCTACAGATACAGGTACGATGTAGTGCTGGTTGATTACCGGGGATTTGGTAAAAGCACCGGTAAGCGAAGCGAAAAAAATATCATGTCTGACCTGCAATTTGTATATAAATCTCTGTCCGATCAATATCGCGAATCGCATATCATTGTTTATGGGCGAAGCATTGGTAGCGGATTTGCTGCAAAAATTGCTGCTGATAATCGCCCTCGCTATCTGATACTTGATGCCCCTTATTATAATTTCCAAAAAGTGGCAGAACGATTTTTACCTTTTTTGCCGGTGAGATATGTGCTGCGCTATCACCTCCGTACAGACAAATGGATCAGGAAGGTGAATTGTCATACCTATATTATTCACGGAACAAGAGATATACTTATACCCATTAAGCATAGCGAAAAACTCCGGCAACTGAGTCCAAATAAAATAACACTTATAAAGATTCCCGGTGGGGGGCATAATAATCTACCTTCGTTTCACGAATACCACAATTTCATCAGAGATATTTTAAAATATGATTAGTGAAAACCCGGTCCGGCAATCAGGAAAAAGAAAATGGCTTCGCTGGATGAATATTGTACTCGCTGTTTATCTGTCAGGCGGAGTCGCTGTCTTTTTTTTCCAGGATCGAATATTATTTCACCCCGAAAAAAGAGACAGGAAGACAAGTTACAACTTTACCATTCCTTTTAAAGAAGTGAACGTTGCACTTGACGGCAAAGATAACCTGAATATTATCCGGTTCTTACCACCAGACAGCTTACCCAAAGGTGTTGTGCTGTATTTTCATGGCAATAAAAAAAACATAGCCTGGTATGCAGCCAATGCCCCACTATTCACTAAAAATGGATATGAAGTATGGATGGAGGATTATCCAGGATATGGGAAAAGTACCGGGAATTTAACAGAATCCAAACTTTATGATTATGCCATGCAGTTATATTTAATGGCAAGATCGAAATATGATGCCGACCGTATAGTGTTATATGGAAAATCGTTGGGTACCGGTATTGCCTCCTGGCTTGCAGCTAAAAAAAGCTGCAGGCAACTGATATTAGAATCTCCTTACTACAGTATGACCTCACTTGCAGCACACTATTTCCCTATATATCCTGTGAGTAAGCTTCTTAAATACAAGTTCCCTTCACATGAGTATCTGAGTGTAGTAAATGCTCCAGTTACAATTTTTCATGGCTCGTCCGACCGGGTAATCCCCTATTCAAATGCATCGCAATTAAAAGAAGTATTAAAACCTACGGACAAATTTATAACAATCCTTAACGGGGGGCATAATGATCTTCCTCAATCGCCTGACTTTATAAAATCTTTAGACAGCTTATTAAACCATTAAACAAGTAAGAAAAATAAACTTTGATATCCAAAGTTACAGGACAAAGAAGAAGCAGATTCAATATCAAACTATAGGTACAATATTAGAAGTTTTATTCTTTCGTATCTTTTCAGGCAGTACATCCAAAATTGTCCTTTTCAATGCATCAATCAAACGTTTTTTTATATCATCGCGATGTACTGCAATACTCACCTCTCGCATTGGGGGCGGTTTTTTAAATCTCCTTATCAACTGCAACTGTCGCCCGGGCATATCCAATGTAGCCAGTTCGGGTAGAATGGTTATACCATCATTCAGATCAACCATTCTCCTTAGTGTTTCAATACTGCCTGTTTCAAAATCCAAATAACTGCCTGTGCGGCTCATCTTTCTTAATTCGCATAAGTTTTCTATCTGCGATCTGAAACAATGCCCTTCTTCCAGCAGCCAAAGTTTGTTAGGATCTATATCCCCTGCAAGCACATAACTCTTCTGATATAAAGTATTATTCTTCGATACATACGCCATCAGTTCCTCATAAAACAACACATGTTCAGTAATGCTTCTTTGCTGCAGGGGTGTTACAAGTATGCCGGCATCAATCGAACCGTCCTTCAAAGCATGTATAATCATGTCAGTAGTCATTTCACTTATCACCAGCTTTACCTGGTCATATTTAAGGGAAAAACTTTGTAAAAACAATGGCAGCAGATAAGGAGCAAGTGTAGGGATTATACCGAGTTTAAGTTCGCCGGTAAGTACCCCTTTCTTATTCTGCACCAATTCCTGCAGCACATTACGCTGCAAGAGGATGTTTTTTGCCTGTGCAATTATTTCCTTACCAGCTTCTGTGGGGACGACAGGTTGTTTGCTCCGGTCAAAAATTATTACACCAAGTTCTTCTTCCAGTTTTTGTATTTGCATACTGAGAGTGGGTTGGGTAACAAAACAATGCTCTGCGGCTGTGGTAAATTGCCGGGCTGCATCCAGTGCAAGTATGTATTCTAATTGAGTAAAAGTCATGCTATCATCAGAGATAATTACAATACAAATATAAAAGCAGAGCCGGGTGTATGGAATAAAAAAACCCAGCATTAGAAAATGCCGGGCATCTTGTGTAGATTTTTTCTATACCCTTTATCTATTTAGATTCCAAAGTTAAGGAATTACTTGTTAAATAATACCAAAAGAACTGCGTTTCTGAAAACTTAAACCCTAAAGATTTTCTTTAAAAAAAGCACGTAGGTTTGTGCTGCTAAATATTTCAAAATGAATGATAAATTGACGGAACGCATCCGTAGGGAGTTAGAAGAAATACGCCAAAACGGGCTTTACAAATCAGAAAGAATTATTGAAAGCCCCCAGGGAGCCGAAATAGCAGTTAAAATTCCAGGCAAAAGAGAGATTCAAAAAGTAATTAACCTGTGTGCAAACAATTACCTCGGTTTATCTTCCCACCCGGAAGTAATTAATGCAGCAAAAAAATATGTTGATCTCAGAGGATACGGGCTAAGCAGCGTCCGGTTTATCTGTGGCACACAGGATATTCATAAAGAACTTGAGCAAAAAATATCCACTTTCCTCGGTACGGAAGATACTATCTTATATGCTGCAGCTTTTGATGCAAACGGGGGTGTTTTTGAACCACTTTTCGACGAAAAAGACGCTATTATTTCTGATGCACTTAATCATGCTTCTATAATTGATGGCGTAAGACTCTGTAAAGCTCAGCGTTTTCGCTATAACCACAATGACATGAACGACCTGGAAACGAAGCTGAAAGAATCGCAGACTTTGCGCAGCAGAATAATTGTTACCGACGGATCGTTCAGCATGGATGGCACCATTGCTCAACTTGATAAAATCTGTGCACTTGCTGACAAATATGATGCAGCCGTAATGATTGACGAATGCCACTCCAGCGGCTTTTTGGGCAAAACAGGGCGGGGTACACATGAATACCGGGGTGTGATGGGCAAAATAGATATTATAACAGGTACACTTGGCAAAGCACTTGGAGGTGCTTCCGGGGGATTTACCAGCGGGCGTAAAGAAGTGATTGATATGCTGCGCCAGCGGTCAAGGCCATATCTTTTTTCAAATACACTTGCTCCAAGTATTGTAGGCGCTTCTATTGCAGTATTGGATATGCTCAGCCAAACTACAGCTCTGCGCGACAAACTGGAATGGAATACTCAATACTTCAGGAAGAAGATGACTGAGGCGGGATTTGACATTAAGCCGGGCGATCATCCTATTGTACCCATTATGCTGTACGATGCGGTACTGGCACAAAATATGGCGGCACAATTGCTGGAAGAAGGTATATATGTTATAGGCTTTTTCTATCCTGTTGTAGCAAAGGGGCAGGCCAGGATACGAGTGCAATTAAGTGCAGCTCACGAAAAACATCATCTTGATAAAGCTATTGCCGCATTTACCAAAGTAGGCAAATCATTGGGAGTATTAAAAACGACTGCTTAATCTTTTCTTATTACACATCTTAAATAATAAACAATCATTTTACATTCAAGATAACTGATGAAACAAAAACAACTGATCGTCTTTTTATTAATGATCTGTGGATTGGGAATATTTTCCTGCTCCATGAATAACGTAAATGAGGACAATTCTCTGAAAAAGTATTTTGATGAAAATAAAGTAGACGGATGCTTTGCATTGTTTGATAATGGCAGGGGTGAATTTAAAATTTATAACCTCAAAAGAGATACCGCAAGGTTCCTCCCGGCTTCTACCTTCAAAATTGTTAATGCAATGATTGCCCTGCAAACTGGTGTGCTTACTAACGAAAATACTATAATCAAATGGGACAGTATTCAGAGAAGTAACCCCAAATGGAACCAGGACCTTAGTCTTACAGATGCTTTCAAATATTCTTCTGTACCTCACTTTCAGGAAATAGCAAGGCGGATAGGCAGAGACAGTATGCAAAAATGGGTTGACAGCGTTAAGTATGGGAATATGAAAATAGGTCAGGCAATTGATTCTTTTTGGCTGGACAATACTTTATTAATATCACCTGATGAACAACTGGGGCTGGTAAAAAAGCTTTACTTTGGGAATTTACCCTTCCGAAAAGGGGTGCAACAAACGGTAAGAGATATGATGCTGCAGGAAGACAATACCAACTATAGGCTGAGCTATAAAACCGGCTGGGGATTCAACAGTTCCGGCCGAAGTATTGGGTGGATGGTAGGTTGGATAGAAGAAAACCGTCATCCCTATTTTTTTGTATTGAATATTGATGCCGATCATAACGCAGATATTGTTACCATCAGATCTAATATTCTGAAAGGGATTCTAAAACAATTAGGATTTTTTGAGGGGAAGATGTAACCTGCAGCAGACCGTCTAATAAACGAACAATTTTGGTCAGATTTGAACATATTGAATATTTATTGTTGCTATCAGCAGTAAGTGTCCCTGTGTTGTTATTCAGATATGTATTGTTGTGGAAAAAGAAAACGGTAAAAAGAATTGGTGATGAAAAATTAATTGCAGGTCTTATCAGGAGTTTTTCACCCCTTAGATATTTAATCAAATTTTGTATCATAACAGGGGCGCTTGTTATCCTGATTTTTGGAGTAGCCAACCTTCAATCGGCAACACAGGTAGAAAATACAAGCCGCAAAGGTTTAGACATTATGATAGCGCTTGATGTGAGCAAAAGTATGCTGGCGGAAGATGTAAAACCAAGCCGGCTTGATGAAGCCAAACAGCTCGTCAATAAATTGATGGAAAAAATGCAAAACGACCGGATTGGACTGGTGATATTTGCCGGAAGGGCATATATGCAAATGCCATTGACAGCAGACCAGATTGCCGCGAAACTATATGTAAACAATGCAAGCCCCGATGCCGTACCTGCCCAGGGCACTGTTATAAATGAAGCGCTGAGGCTTTGCAATACTGCATTTAACTCCAAAGACAAAAAATATAAAATCATACTTTTAATTACCGATGGTGAAGATCATGGTGAAAATGCCCTGAAAACAGCCAAATCCTTATCAAATAACGGGGTGGTGATTATAACTGTTGGCGTAGGCACTACAAACGGATCGCCCATACTTAACCCAATTACATCAGAAAGCAAGCGTGACCTGCAGGGTAACCTTATCGTTTCAAAACTTAATGAGCAGGAATTGATGAATATAGCTAATGCTACCGGTGGCATATATCAGCAGTTAAATGATACAGATACCGTGGTTGATAAGATAATGAAGGAAATAAATTCAATGGATCAGAAAACAATAAAAGACAACAGCCTGCTCAATTTCAGGAGTTTCTTTCAATGGTTTCTTATTGCTGCACTGATCTTACTTACCGGCGAGATGTTTATTTCCGAAAAAAGAAAAATATCAGTCCTATGATACCCCAAAATATTCCCGTGAGTTCGGAAATGAAAATCCTTTTCCTCTTTTTGTTTTTTACAGGAGCAGGGGAGATCTATGCACAGCAAAGTAATAAGCTGATTAATAAAGGCAATGAATACTACCGGCAAAAGGAATACGACAAGGCTAAATCGGCCTATGAAGAAGCACTTAATAAAGAACCTGGAAACACAATTGCCTCTTTCAATATAGGCAATGCTCTTTTCAGAGAAAAAAATTTTGCGGATGCAGCCAGAACCTTTGAAGAAGCAACACAAAAGACTAAAGACAAAACATTGCAATCGAAATTATTCTATAACAAAGGGGTTGCATTTACACAGCAAAAGCAGCTTGAGCAAAGCATAGAAGCTTATAAGGAGTCATTGCGGCTTAACCCATCTGACTCACTGGCAAGAGACAACCTGCAGCGTGCACTTAATGAAAAAAAGCAACAGGAACAACAGCAACAAAATAATAAACAGGACAAAAAAAGTCCTCCACCACAGCCTAAACAAAATAAGTTAAACAAACAACAGGTGCAGCAATTACTGAAAGCCCTTGAAGAACAGGAAAAAAAATTACAGGAAAAGCTGATGAAAAAATCCCCTGTTGCCGAACAACCAGACAAGGATTGGTAAATATAGCAAAGCAACACTACAAAGATCTCATATATTTTGCCAGATTGACCAGCACTACCCCTCCCAATATAACGGCAAGACCGGCTATTTGCTTTCCGGTGATTGTTTCCCCGGCAAAATATACGCCAAGTACAACAGCAATTACCGGGTTTACATACGCATGGGTACTTACCTGGGTTGCCGGCCTTACACTGAGCAGCCATACAAAAGCACTATATCCCAGTAATGAACCCATAGTAACAAGATATGCAATGGCACCCCATCCATTAGGAGAAATATCCTGCCAATGAAAATTGCTCCAATCGCTGCGAAACATACCCGTTAAAGCGTATGCAATTCCTGCGGCCAGCATCTGCCATCCGGCATTGAGCGACCCTGAAAAACCAGTAGCCTTATATTTTCCGTATAATGAGCCGGCAGCCCAGGACACAGAGCCAATAGTGAGGACACCCAGCGACAATACGGCCCATTTATTACCCTTTGATTCTGAAGAAAAAGTATGAATAAGGTTATCACTAAAGAGTAAAAGTATCCCTGCAAAACCAAGCACAATACCTGCAATGGTTTTTTTGCTTGAAAAATTTTCCTTCCATTTACTATAGTCCAGTATTACAAACCACATGGGTGAAGTAGCAACAAATACAGCAACCAGTGAACTTGCTAAAAACTGCTCAGACCATGCAACAGCGCCGTTACCTATATACAGAAGGAGCAAACCTGTAAGTACCGCAGGTAAAATATTTCTCAGCGTCCATAAACGTTCTCCGTTAAAAGAGCACCAGCAAAGCATTAGGATACCGGCTAAAGTAAATCTAAGCGTACCCATTACCGTTACCGGCATGGTTTGTACCGCCATCCTGATAAAGAAAAATGTTGATCCCCAAACGATATAGATCACCGCAAAGGCCGCGATTATTTTTATAGCAGAAACTGAAGATGAGCCTCCGCCTTCCAAACTGTTCATAGTCTTTTAAAATATTCATTTACGGGCAAACTGCCCCAAACCAATGTAAAAGTGAGCAAACATATTTCAAAATTCTGAACAAAAAGCCCTATCGGTATTCAAGTAAGAACCGGTTGCCATTTTCATCCATAGCAATAGGTAATCCATTTTTATTATAGATATATCTAACCAGCGTTTGTGCAGGTTGCAGATGAACTGCAGGTTTACTAAAATCGGCAATGCTGGTTTTTACCACATTATTCAGGTTAACTGAGAACGGAATATTTTCAACAGTGGCGTAGATTTTCCTGTAAGGATTTTCTCCGCTATCATAAGTATATGTTGCTTTGGAAGTAAGTACCGGCGTCTGGTTCATTGTATTGATAGAATATACTGAGGCGGAGCTAATATTCCCACCCTTATCATATTCATATATACTGTATCCTGTAAGCGCCCCATTCTCTGCATAACGGTTTTCCATAACAGGCAATCTATGTATATTGTAGGTGAAAGTAATGAAAGATTTCAGTTCAAATTTTGTGTTATTGAATTGGAAATTGTTCTTCTGAATTACTTTTCCTTCGGTATCATATTCAAATACACTCCGGTTAAATTGGGTCGCATTGGAAAAGGCACCTGATCCGAAATTTATTTTCTCATCTATATACTCAAGCTCGTTATCCCTGTATATATAATCTGCTTTTGAACTTATTAATCCTGAGGGGTAGTCTTTGTAGCTGATACGGGTTTTAACTGTACCATTAGTGTTATAGTCAATTGTATTAAGGACAATTTCACCATCATCCTGTATTGCCTTGATAACCGATAAAAAAGTCCTCTGGTCAGTGATTATCTGCGTAACAGCCTTATCCTTTTCGCAGGCAGCGAGTAATATTAATAAAACAATACTCCATAAATTCCCTCTCATACGTTCCATATATTCCTGTAAAATATATCCATGACAGAAATTTTACGGGTATCGTTGCACCTGATAACAGTTGTATTTTTTTGCAATTGTGCATAAAAGGTTACACCGGTTAAAACCTGATGTTCATTTTCAAAATATCATCAATCCGTCCTTGAATTACATCATACCCAGAGTAACCTTCCGTCAGACTATACAATTTATTTTCAGAAACCTGGAGTAACAACCGGGGAAAAGATGTTGCCTTTAACCTGCGACAAAGAGAAAACTCTTCAAAAGCAAGCTGCTTAGCGGTTTCGCCATGGAGTGTATTGTAAAAATCAGCAGCAGGAATGTCATATTTATACAGTAAATGACGATAGGCTTCATCATCACATAAATCACGTCCTTCAAAATGCAGGGCATAGAGTAAGTCACAGGCAAATTGCACTGAAAGTAAGGGATAATATGTTTTAAATACACATAAAGCAATTGCCGGTTTTTCGGAAGAAGGATACCAATCGCTTTGACCGGGGTTTTCAATATGCCATAGATATTCGGAGCCATATTTCACTCCTGTAACGATGGCTACTTCAGTTGATAAACTTTTTAAATACCCTGCCAATATAGAAATGGGTTTAGGTTGCTTAGGTAAGATCATACCTCCCGACAGCACTTCCACATTGATACGGCCCCGATATTCTTCCTCCAGTCTGGTAATAACAGAACTAAATCCGTAGCACCAGTCGCAATAAGCGTCATAACAATATAGGAGTAATGGGTACATTGTCACATTAATAGATGAAGTGCAAAATTAAAGGCACTGGTAATATGAAATAAGTAAAAAAAGCTGCTTAAAAAAGCAGCTTTACCTCAACTATCCAGACTTTACCTGGCATAAACTATTGTAACCAACATTAATCTTACTGAATGATAATCTTTCCTGTTGCGACAGCAGTGCCGGACCCGGCAAGTGAAATGATATACATTCCTCTTCCAAGGTTACAATTACCGGTTGAAATACGAACCGGTTGCGAGGCTAAAATATTTCCAATATTTTGTTTTGAGATTACCCTTCCGCTCAAATCAATTATTGTTACCACCGCACCCTTAATACTATTGTGACCTATAAGTGTAACATATCCCTCTGAAACAACAGTGGGATAGAATGTCACAGCTTCGCTGTTCACCGCTGTTAAGTTAACCGTAAGAATCCTGGAGTATGTGATCACTCCGGTAAGATCGGTAATCTTTAACCTGTAATAGGAAACACCACTGAGGGGAGCTTTGTCAGTTGCTGTAAAATCCTTAACCGATGTATAAGTTCCTGACTCTACCCTGATTATACCGGTAAAGTTTGTTCCATTGCTGCTGCGTTCTACTTCAAATGACTTAGGGTTGCTTTCTGATGAAACTGACCAGTTCAACACAACTTCGCTAATCTTTTGTATAGCAGTAAAAGATTCCAGTGAAACCGGCATGATCGAAAGTGTTCTCATGGAGAAAGTTATCCGGTTATCTCCGCTATTTTCATAATACTCAAGCACCAAATTATAGTTCCCGTTCAATGTTACAGTCGCAGATGTAGTAGAGGTATAAGAATGTAATGTCCAGTTATTAATAAGCCAGGTCGCACCGCCATCAAGACTAAACCGATATCCATCGTCGCCACCTACGGTAAAATTGTAAGTGCCTGCAGCAAAAAATTTGGCAAGACGATACCTAACACTAAAGGTTTCTGTTTGCACACCACATCCGCTAGTTGTATAGGTTGTATTAGTTCCACCAAAATTTTGGTCAAAGGCCGGATTGGTAACTGTCCCTTCGTTTACCATACCCATATATGTATTGAAGTTAATGCCATCGTACACGTATCCATTCCAAATATTACCCGTTCCGTAAATGGAAGTATTTTCAGAGCCATTACAATTTGCAGCTACAGCAAAGCTGACCCTATTCGCTCCGTTATTTTCGTAAAACTCCAATATCATATTATAAGTGCCATTCAGGGATACTGTATAAGTTCTGGTGGTATAAGACTGATCATGCCATTCATTAATCGGCCAGGTAGCACCTCCATCAAGGCTCATCCTGAAACCGTCATCGCCACCTACTGTAAAAGTATACGAACCAGCAGCGAAGGTTTTAGTTAACTTGAACCTTACACTAAAAGTGGAACGGTCAACATCGCATCCGTGTGTAGTAAAATTCCCATTATCGCCGCCAAAGTTTTCATCAAAATTTGGGCTGGCGGCAACACCTTCTGTAATATAGCCTCCATAGCTGCCAAAACTCATGGTATTATAGGCATATCCTATCCATACATTACCAGTACCATAGGTATTCTGATCACCTAAGGGTGTACAAGACGGTTGTGTAAAACCGGAAAGTATATAACCAGTTATTAAAATTGTAGTAAGTAGAGTTTTTTTCATAATCTTTTGCTTTTAGAACTTCATGCGCATTCTTAACGGGGTGCAATAAGTGTTATTGCTTATAATATTTTTACATTACACCTACTGCACCATAGGTGTCATTTGGAGTATGTATACATATATTTTAGCTAAAACAAATAAGTGCAACACTGAGAATCAATGTTTTAAAACAAAACGTTTAATTAATTGCCCAGTTTTTATTGATAAAAATCAACTCTCAACCGGTTGATGAAACTTCTAATGTGGAATTGCTATTTCGGTAAATATCCCGATAAAGCAGATGAAAAATAATTGACTTGATAAGTTCATCTAAGCATTTATATCAACTATTGTTACTATATCCAAACCACCCCTATCTTTATATTTAATAAAAGTTAAAGAGTATGGATTTTCTGCTGACTAATATCATGTTCGTCGTAATCATTGTGCTTATCATTAATCAACGAAAGAAGATTCTGGCACAAACCAAACTATTGGAGCAGGAAATAAAATTACTCAGGCAACAAATTAATCGCGGCGATGCTTTGCTGAAGGAACCGGACAAAGCAACCACCCCAACGAAACCAGTTCAATATGAAAAACCTTTAGAGAAGACCCTTTATGTAATACCGGAAGAACATGAGAAAACCAAAGAAATCCCACAACCCCATTCCCCGTCGGAGCAAATACCCGATAAACCCAAAGAGATTATAACCCCACCAAAAAATATTAAACCCGTCATTCCTGTTTCAAAACCCGGTTTTTTTGAAAAGCACCCTGATCTTGAAAAATTCATCGGAGAAAACCTTGTTAGCAAAATAGGTATTGTGATACTGGTACTGGCCATTGCTTTTTTTGTAAAATATGCGATTGATAACGACTGGATAGGACCGGTGGGAAGAGTGGGTATCGGCATAATTTGCGGGGGAATTTTAACAGCACTGGCACACAATCTCAGAAAAACCTACCATGCTTTCAGCTCAATACTCATAGGTGGTGGGCTTGCTGTATTCTATTTTACCATCACATTAGCATATCAGGAATATAATTTATTTACCCAACCCACTACATTCGTCATCATGGTGATCATCACTGCTTTTGCAGTGTTGCTGTCTCTTCTATACAACAGGCAGGAGCTTGCCATAATTGCGCTCATTGGCGGATTCGGCACGCCCTTTATGGCAAGCAACGGCAGCGGTAATTATATTTCGTTGTTTATATACTTAATAATATTGAACACCGGGCTTTTGTTTATCGCCTACCGAAAGTCATGGAGGATACTTAATCTGCTGGCATTTCTTTTTACGGTTATCCTGTTTGGCTCCTGGTTAGCTACCCTCAGTTCAGGTTCAAAGCCTGCGCTTTACAGGAATGGTTTTGTTTTTGCCACTATTTTTTATATTCTTTTTCTTGTTATCAATATCGCACATAATATCAAAGAGCATAAAAAATTTATTGCTTCCGATTTCGGGATTCTACTGACAAATACCTGCCTTTACTTTTCTGCGGGATTATATATGCTGAAGCAAATGGAAGCCAGTTCCTGGCAGGGAGCATTTAGCGCAGCCCTGGGTGTTTTTAACCTTGCGATATCATTTGTTCTTTTCCGTAATAACAAGGCAGACAAAAATATTCTGTATCTCTTAATTGGTATTACACTCACATTTGTTTCGCTTACTGCCCCAATTCAACTCAAAGGCAATCATATCACTTTGTTTTGGGCATCTGAAGCGGTGTTACTTTTCTGGCTGTCACAAAAATCGCAGATACGTTTAATCTATATATCCTCCGTCCTTGTATGGTTAGCTATGGCAGGGAGTTTGTTCTTAGACTGGCTCAATATATATGTAGCATCAAACGATATCATTACCATTATAGCCAACAAGGGATTTATCACTACGCTGTATGCATCTTTAAGCTGCTTTGTATTGTGGTATATGAAAAAGAATGTTGTAGTGGAAAAACCAGGGTTTATAGATAATATCGCAACTAAAAATATTCTTCTTGCTGCCGGATGCCTGTTACTATACGCCAGTGGTGCATTCGAAATCAGTTACCAGTTTGCCACACACTATCCTGATATACCGCTCAACTGGCTATACCTGCTGATGTATTCGTTGGCATTTGTTGTCATTTTCAATGTAGTCAGCAGCCGCACCAACCTGTTTAAAAAGCCGGCATATATGGTTGTACTATTTGCAGCGTGTATCCTCTGGTATTTATTATCTGCCGGATATACTTACCACATTCAGCATGTACTACAGGAGCAAAAAAACGGCAACATACATTTCCTTGCTCACTGGGTAAGTGCTGCGCTTATGATTATAGTCTTTTTGCATTTGATTCATTTATGCAGGTTTAAAATAGAAGGCAGTAATCTTAACAATACCATACTTACTTCACTTATAAGTATTGCCATTGTTATATTTTTCAGCATCGAGGTACATCTTGTATCCAATGCAGTACTTTTTCCGGCTACACCCTGGGAAGAAATCCGGAGGGTATATATAAAAGCCGGCCTTCCTATTGTATGGAGCCTCTGCTCATTTGCAATGATGTGGCTGGGCATGAGCAAAAAATTCAAACTGCTCCGAATTATTTCATTGATATTATTCAGCCTCACTTTACTGAAACTGTTTTTATTCGATATCCGCAATATCCCGATGGCAGGTAAGATTGCTGCATTTTTCTGTTTGGGTGTTATCTTGCTAATAGTTTCATTTATGTATCAGCGGCTAAAGAAAATAATTATTGAAGATGAACAAAAAACCGGTACTATCTAATATATTCCTGTTTTGTCTTACCACTATTACCCAAACTGCATTTTGTCAGTTTGCCTACAAAGCTGACATTGGTGAGGTAAAGCAATCCGGCTTTCATAAAATTGCAATCACTCCGGCAATTGCTGCCAAAAGCAAACCGGATTTTTCAGATATCCGTATCATGGATGATTCCGGAAAATTTGTTCAATATATCCTTCAGCGAGATCAGCCAGTGTTTAACAAGGAAGAAATTCAGACAATACCTCTTATTTCAACAAAAAAATCCCGGAACGGTAATACACAGCTTATTTTAGAAGTAGGCCAGGATACTACTCTCTTGACCCGGCAGGAAAGTTATAGCCTGGTATTGGCAATGGAGAAAGCGGATGCTTACCGAAATGCATCCATTAGCGGGAGCAGGGATTTGAAACAATGGTATGTCATTAGTGACAGAATTACTTTGGATGCGCAAAGTAATCAGCCCGGCAATGAAACTATTCAGGTCATTTCTCTCCCCTCTGCCGGATATCGCTACCTTGGGATTGAGATGTATGACAAAGGATTAGTGCCGGTAAAAATTGTAAAATCCGGATTTATACTCAATAAAAGTATCTATGGTAACTACACTTTGCTTCCTTCCCCACGTTTAGTGCAAAAAGACAGCAGCAATCATAAGTCATATATAACAATCCACTTCAACGATACCTACCCTGTCAGTAAAATTCATTTTACTGTTGAATCGTCCGCATTGTATAAGAGGAAAATAATTGTATATGATACATCAGGCATTTCCGGCAGGATGTTAGCTGAGGGTATAGCATCGCCAGGGATGGACAGCCTGATATTAGCAGGAGAGAAAGTAAAGTATTTAGTAATGGTAGTTGAGAACAACGATAATCAGCCCATCAGGTTCAGCAACGTGTATGCCTACCAGTTACAACATAGCCTGATTGCTCATCTGTTGCAAGGTAAAAACTATAGTATAGTTACCGGAAATAGGAAGGCCACAGCTCCTGTTTATGATCTGAGTTATTTTAAAGACAGCATCCGGTTAACCCCTGAAGAATTAAATCTACAAGATCCCCAGCCTTATCAAAATCATCTGGCAGAAAAAACAGCAAATAAAAATATAGTTACCATGTTATGGGTATGGGTACCTATTGGCATTGTATTACTCGCATTGATATGGTTAAGTTTCCGTCTTATCAAAGACATTTCAAACAAACGACAATGATTGTATATAATATTACAACAAAACTAACCTGGGCAATTGCAGAAGACTGGCTTGCCTGGCAAAAAAAAGAGCATATTCCTGAAATGCTGAACACAGGTTTAATTACTGAATATAAAATATTCAGGTTGCTGGAGCAGGATGAAGAAGAAGGACCAACGTTTACCATGCAATTTTTTTTTGCATCATGGGAAAACTACGATACTTATATACGTGTTTTTGCAGCAGCTTTAAAAGCGCAAGCATTGAGTCTCTGGAATGATCAGTTCATTGCTTTCAAAACAGTAATGCAGCTTGTGAACTAATTGTGGAAAACAATCAAAACACAGCATAACCGCATTTATATTTGTAGTATATTCCCTCCAAACCCTTTCCTGTAGTGCCTTCCGGCATACGCCACCTGAAAAGCAGTACTGTAGAGGGTTTCGTACAAATGGGCAGCAGTTTTTTTCATGTATGAAAATACATAGGATTGTTGCAATCCTTACCCAATGCGGATTGCAGAGCATCGGAAGAATGCGTTAAAAAGTTTAAAAAAAATTTGCTGCATGTAAAAAGCATATATATTTGTCAACCAATTAAATTTCTAAAACGCTCTATCATGAACAAAGCAGAATTAATCGCAAAGATTGCTGATGATGCCGGCATCACAAAAACACAGGCCAATGAAGCACTAGATTCTTTTATTGAAGCTGTTACCAAAACCCTGAAAGGTGGTGGAAAAGTAACACTCGTTGGTTTCGGTACTTTCTCTGTGTCTAAACGTGCTGCACGCAACGGACGCAACCCGCAGACAGGTGCAGTTATCAAGATCAAAGCAAAGAAAGTTGCACGTTTTAAAGCCGGTAAAGAATTATCTGCAAAATTATAATGGCAGGTTAACTAATTTCGTAAGCAGGATACACTTGTGTATCTTGCTTTTTTTTTCACGGAAAACAAATATTCATCCACTCAATCAACTTTTAAAATATGGGAAGAGGAGATAAAAAAACAAAAAAGGGGAAAATAGCTATTGGTTCTTTTGGCAAAAGCCGCCCCGCAAAATCTAAAAAGAAAGCTGCCCCAAAGAAAAAGGCTGAATAAACTCTAAGAAGTTGAGTAAGCAAATTTGTCTTACTCAACTTTTCCTTAGTATATATTTCACATTATTAAATTACGGCGCCAGTCTTTCCCGTTTCCAATCATTATTATCCTGCAGTGTGTATTGCAATCTGTCGTGCAGGCGGCTTAGTCTGCCCTGCCAAAATTCCATAATAACCGGGCGGACGATATAACCGCCCCAGTAATCAGGCCTGGGAAATTGCTTCCCTTCGAGGAGATGCCTGTTTTTCTCAAACCTTTCGTCTATCCATTTGCGGCTTTCAATAATACGACTCTGAGGTGATGTAATTGCACCAATCCTGCTTTCTTCCGGCCGCATGTTAAAATACTCATCACTATCGGTAGTACTTGTACGTTCAACCAGGCCTGTAATGCGAACCTGTCTTTCCAGCTCTTTCCAAAAAAATACCAGACAAGCCCTGGGGTTTTCATCCAGTTGACGGGCTTTGAAACTTTCATAATTAGTAAAAAACATAAATCCGTTTTCAGAAAAATCTTTTAGCAGCACTATACGTGCAGAGGGGACACCATCAATTGATGCTGTTGCCAGTGTCATAGCATTTACCTCATCCAAAGCAGCTTCAATAGCTTCCTTCCACCAAATTTCAAATTGCACGAATGGAGATGCAGCAGCATCTTCCTCCAGAAGTACTTTTTTTGCATAACGCTGTCTTATCTCTGCAATGTCTTTATGTATCATGAGAAAATTCTAATGCGTTTTATAACTATCATTTTTCTTAGTATCACAAAGGTACTCCAAATCATTTTCTTAAATCAAAACCACAATTTATTGTTCATTCAGTTACTTTGCATTTTTTATAAACTATTCACTTTATTAATGGATACTGCTTACAAACCAATATTGCTTTTATCACCCTGGCAAATAACTGAAGGGTTAACCCCAATTAGCCTGTTGAGTATTACTAAAAATAAAGGAGTACCTGATTATACTGCAGAGCCTTTGCAATGGACTCATGTAAGAAAAATTTTCAGGGATTTTCCCAAACCGTGCAAAGATCATTTGATGAACTGTTGTGCGGAAACAGTGGAGGAGATCGTGCAGCGTGTAAAACAAGTAAAACATCTTCAGAAAGGAGAAGCAAGCTATGATAGTTTCTTGTTGAAAAATATTACCCAGCATTGGCAAAAGACTATCGAATCACTCAAGCCCTATTTCCCGCTTATTAAATGGTATCACAGGAAAAAGCAAGAAGGGAAAAAGAATTTCATTACTGCACCGTGTGTATTCAGTAGATTCAGACCTGAACTTTATTTTGAAGTATCAAAATCAAACGGCTTACTTGTATTGGAAACTTTGATTTCTATCCATGGCAAGCTTTTTCCGCTTAAAACATTTCAGCGTAATCAATTTTTACTTGAAAGCAGAAATGAGTATTTCATACTTAACTACAGGGATTACCGGACACTTGAAAAGATATCCGCTATTGATTTTGATAAATTTAGTCATAATCCGGAATTATTCTCTTCAGAAATATTGACAGAACTTGAAACTAACTACAAAGTTGAAAGACACAATTTTTTTCCAAAAACAACGATATCTGTAACCCCGGTAAACCGTTTATTGTTAAGCGAGCTTAATAATGCTTTTTTGATGCTCACCCCCCAATGGGTGTATGATGGAAATATTACTGATGGAGAATGGAAATCAAATTTCAAGGTAATAAAAAACGGCAATACCCAGATTATTGAAAGAAACAAGGAAGCAGAGTCCGCCTTTATCAGCACATTAGTGTCTTTGCATCCCAATTTTTCGTCTCAGCGAAACGGTTATTATTATTTATCATTTGCAGACGCCCAAAAAAAACAATGGTTTTTGAAAGTATATCATCAGTTGCTGCAAATGAATATTGAAATTGCAGGAATAGATATGCTGAAACATTTCCGTTATTCGCCACATGAAGCCGTAACGCAAATGAAACTGTTGAAAGAAAATGAAAATCACCTGACATATGAAATGGAAATTTATTTCGGCAAAGAGAAAGTGCCTTTGCCTGAACTCCAGAAAATGCTCCTGGCTGGTCAGAAAGCAGTGCTGTTAAAAGACGGCGCATTGGGTGTGCTTGGGGAATCCTGGATATACCAATATGGTGCAATAATAAAACATGGTAAAGTAAGCAGCAACGAAATTGAATTGCTGCGCTGGATAGCGGTAACTACAGATAAGGGAAATGAAGAAAATATACCACTCAGACAAGCTGTTCAAAAAAACTGGTGGCAGCAATGGGAGCAATGGCAGCAAACAGACAAGAATATATACAATGCACCCGCAGCATTAAATGCAGAACTTCGACCCTACCAGCATAAGGGATACGAGTGGATTTTGATGTTGAATGAAATTGGTGCCGGTGCCTGTCTGGCAGATGATATGGGATTGGGCAAAACACTTCAATCTATTGCAGCTATAATTGTTTATATTTCTAAAAAACCTGGTACAAAGAATATCATCATTTGCCCATCTTCACTCATTTACAACTGGCAACAGGAGTTTGAACGGTTTGCCCCGTTCATCCAGGTATTGGTTTATCATGGACAAAATAGAAAAAAAGAAGATTTAACCATTACAGGAAACCAGGTGATTATTACCACATATAGTACAATGCGTAATGACGCCGACTATATTTGCGGACAGGCTTATGGCATAGCAGTAGTAGATGAAAGCCATAATATCAAAAATCCCATTGCACAAATAACACAGGCGGTAATGAAGTTGCGTGCCGGATTTCGTTTAGCCTTAAGCGGTACACCGGTAGTAAACAACACATTTGATCTCTATTCTCAGCTTAACTTCGTTGTCCCCGGTTTGTTCGGCAGCAGGGAATTTTTTAAGAGAGAATATGCTGACCCTATAGACACAAAACAGGACGAAGAAAAAGTAGCTGCACTTAAAAGGATGACCGCCCCATTTATTCTGCGTCGTACAAAAGAACAGGTAGCAAAAGATCTGCCCGACAAAACAGAATCTGTTTTATGGTGCGAAATGAACGGGTTGCAACGCAGTATATACGAAGAAATCTTAAAGCAAACCCGTAACAGCATCTTCCTGGAAGTAGAGAAAAATGGATTATCAAAAAGTAAGTTTTCCATTCTACAGGGTATGACAAAATTGCGGCAGGTATGTAGTTCACCGGTATTGCTTCCAAAAGATGATCAGCAAACAATATGTACGGAATCTGTAAAAATGCAGATGCTTATGGATGAGTTGACAAATATTTTACCCGTGCATAAAGTGCTGGTGTTTTCTCAGTTCAGTTCCATGCTGCAAGTGCTGGCTGAGGAATGCAAAAAAAATGATTTTAAATTTTATCATTTCGACGGACAAACTCCCCCGGCCAAAAGAACAGAAATGGTGAATGCCTTTCAGCAACCCGGAAATAATGTGCCATTATTTTTGATTAGTCTTAAAGCAGGCAATACAGGGTTAACCTTAACAGCAGCCGATTATGTTTTTTTGTTTGACCCCTGGTGGAATACCGCAGTTGAGGACCAGGCAATAGACAGAACTCATCGCATTGGACAAACCAAAAATGTTTTTGCCTATAAAATGATTTGCAAAAACAGTATTGAAGAAAAAATTATCAACCTTCAGCAAAAAAAGAAGAAACTATCTGAGGATTTGATATCAGCAGAAGAGGGGTTTGTAAAATCTTTGACGGAAGAAGACCTTGAATATTTGTTTTCCTGATAAATTTAAAGCACAAAGAAAGTAAAGTTAAAAACGAAGTGATTTAAAGTCATCGTATGCCGACAGGAAGTATGAACTGCAACGGGAAACTTCAACCATGAGAGTTAACATGAAATGCACACAACAGGGTTTAATTTTTTTATCCTGTAACCAACGTACCTACCCTTTCACCATTTACTACTTTAAGCAGGTTACCAGTTTTATTCATATCAAAAACGATGATGGGCAACTGATTTTCCATACACAGGGTAAAGGCCGTCATGTCCATTATCCTTAGGTTTTTATCAATGCATTCCTTAAAAGATATAGTATCATATTTCGTTGCCCCGGGATTTTTTTCGGGGTCGGCAGTATATATACCATCTACCCTGGTTCCTTTTAATATAACGTCGGCTTTAATTTCAATTGCCCTGAGCGAACCTGCAGTATCAGTAGTAAAATACGGATTGCCGGTACCGGCACCAAATATCACTATTCTCTTTTTTTCAAGGTGACGAATTGCCCTTCTGCGAATATAGGGTTCTGCTATCTGTTCCATTTTTATGGCACTTAGCAACCTGGTAAATAACCCTTCTTTCTCCATTGCAGCCTGCAATGCCATACCATTAATCACAGTAGCCAGCATGCCCATATAATCGCCATGAGCCCGCTCAATACCGGTTTCTGATTCGTTCATTCCTCTGTAAATATTTCCTCCGCCAATCACAATAGCTACTTCTACCCCGGCGTCATGAATGCTTTTTATTTCCCGGGCATATTGTTTTAACACATCAGGATCTAAACCAAAACCGCTGTTGCCAATCAAAGATTCCCCGGAAAGTTTGAGAAGCACCCGTTTGTATTTTTCTGCCATAACGATGGAAATTTTCGTTGCGAAGATAAGGGATTCACAGTAACGAAGGTATTCTGCTTTATGGTGAAAAATCATCCCCATTCAATAGCAGAGATAAAATTAAAAAGCCGGCATTGAATATACCAGCTCTTTTGCATTAAACAGATGATGATGAATCCTATTCAGCATATTTTGCTGAAACTTTTCTGTTTGGCGATTTCGTTTTTCTTTTCAGTTGTAGTTGTGTTTTACGGATACGAAACCTTCGCTTAGCCGCCTCTGCAGCTTTTAATATCGCATCTTCAAATATGTAGGAACTTGTCTTAATATATTCGTCCTTTCCCGGAATGCGAATATTTAGGGTGCAATTTACAATCTCATTTTTCCCTTTTACTTCATTAATCAGGGTGACTTCTATTTCCTGAATGTCTTTATAATATCTGTCCAATGAACTAAGTTTTTCAGTTACAAAAGCTTTTAATGACGGACTGGCCCGGTGACCAGGTGTTTCAATACGAAATTTCATATTCAGATACCTTATTTTGATGAATACCAAATTTAAATCGGATGATCGTTTTAAAAAATGACTCCTGCAAAAAAGAAGATGATTCTTATCAGTTGAGAATTGATGGATCAACAGTTATTCAATCGAAATAACATTCCTGTATTCTGTAGTACAAATGAGGAGATCGTCACGAATTCACTAATAGATATTTAGCTGAAAAAATATTTGTGTACTCAGTGTTCGTCTCCGAAGAAAACTGAGAAAAATAGCATAATAAAATATGCGGCGACTTTAATATAGGGTTTGATCCAACAATATCACTACCCAAGTATACCGTATAAATTTTATCAAAATATTTGCTGTTTTTATACCAATATACAATTATACGAATGTAATGCACAAACACACCGCAGCCCTATTCGTGAATTCGTGGTATAGTATGAATATATGAGCAGTCAAACAGCAAGCCCCAGATTTTTAACTTTCAGGTTCACAAGGGTATTATAATAGCTTTTACTTAACTACTATTCCAATAGTAATACAAGTCATGTAATAGTACTATTGCATTTTTGCTAACCGGTAAACATCTACAGCCCCATTGCCATAACTCCTGGTAAATATCAGGCTGTCGTTGTTGCGATGTAATAAGTAGGAGCCGTCCAGAATATAAGACCAGTCGAAATTTGCCGTCCACGGTGTTTTGTTCACAAACTTAATCACTTCATTATCATATCCAACACTGGCTACACCGCTGCTAATTGCAGGATAATACTGAATATTACTATTGCCTGTCCATTGACCTTCTTCAATCTTAATAGTAACATTTGCCGTTTTATCTTCGTTAATATTAAATCGCTTAAATGTTCCGGTATAGTTACCGTTCAGAGAATGTTGAACTGGTTCAGATTCATTTGTTTTTGAACAGGACAACACCATAATTGCAGCTATAGCAAATGAAATGGGCTTATACATGAAATATTTTTTATACCTGACCTTTCAGAGTAAAAAAACGTTGCAATACAAAAATTAAAAATAGAGGGGAAATAATAAAACTGTTTACTGAATCATTTAAAGACTTATAATATATAATCAAATCATAAAAATTTTTGTAACACTTTTTCCATCTGCTTCTCTATTGCTGCATTGCACAAATTACCAATACTGCCCTCATGTGTATGATGCAACTGCTGATGATAATTGAATTGAAATTTTCCCTGCTCTATATCATTACCAACCTGCCGGTAAGCGTCCCTGAATGAAATGCCTTTATTCACCAGTTCATTCACTGCTTCTACACTAAAGAGGTAGCGGTATTTTTCATCGTCGAGAATGTTGTCTATAATTCTGATATTGCTGAGCATTAAACTTGTCATTTGTAAACAGGCTTTTAGTTCTTCAATTGCGGGGAATAAAATTTCCTTTGTTAACTGCAAATCCCGGTGGTAGCCCGACGGAAGATTATTGATAAGCATGGTTAGTTCATTAGGTGTAGCCTGTATACGGTTGCATTTTGCACGGATCAGCTCAAATACATCCGGGTTCTTTTTATGGGGCATAATACTGCTGCCGGTAGTCAACTCATTTGGAAAAGAGATAAAACCAAAATTCTGGTTGATATATAAGCAGGCATCCATTGCCAGCTTACTCAAAGTAGCGGCTACAGCACTCAATCCCATCGCAACAATCTTCTCCGTTTTTCCACGGCTCATTTGTGCATATACCGAATTATAATTCATGGCTCCAAACTGGAGCAGTTCCGTAGTGAGTGTACGGTTTAGCGGAAAGGAAGAACCATATCCGGCCCCGCTGCCCAACGGATTTTTATTAGCTATTTGATAAGCTGCTGCCAGCAGTTCCATATCATCCGTTAAACTTTCGGCATAAGCACCAAACCATAACCCAAAAGATGAAGGCATGGCAATTTGCAAATGAGTATAGCCAGGCAGTAATTTATCTTTAAACTTTTCAGACTGACTGATAAGCAGATCAAACAATTCCTTTACCTCATTTTTTACAGCCAGTACTTCCGCACGCAGATACAGCTTGAGATCAACAGCTACCTGGTCGTTTCGACTCCGGCCACTATGTATTTTTTTACCGGCTTCACCAATATTTTGGGTGAGTAAATACTCTACCTGGGAGTGAACATCTTCAATGCCTTCTTCAATGCTGAATTTACCATCAACGATATTTTTTAAAATATCTTCCAGCCCATTAAGCGCATCAGTTGCATCCTTCTCGCTCATCAGTCCTGCTTCTTTCAGCATCTTTACATGTGCAATGGAACCCTGCACATCAAATTTCGCCAGCAATAAATCAAATTCTTTATCTCTGCCTACTGTAAATTTTTCTATTCGTTCATTTACTGAAGAATTGTCTTTTTGCCAAAGCTTCATCTTGTATCTTTTTGCATTTAATTTGATAACCCGAAATCATCTTTTTAATTGAAAAGCTTTACGGGAAGTTTCATTCCTGGCTGCAAGATACAAGTTTCATACAAAAGGATTTTCTACCCTTTAAAGGGTAGAATCCTTTCAAAACTATTTATCCCACCATAAATGATCGGTTAAGCTTACTTCGGGTATATTTTTACCATTCCTCGATAACTCATTGTTTGGATAATTCATCCGGCGAATAAAAGTATTCAGCAATGCATTGACCGGTAATGTAAAATTTTTATAATTATAATCCATTCTCCGGAGATCATCCCAGGTTACCGGGCTAAGGAAACAGGCAATATACTTTTCTTTCATAATTAATCCGAGGGTTAGGTTATCTTTGCCCACACTCACAATGGGGTTATTAATATAAGCTGACGCAGCAGTAACTCCTATTTTACTCATATTTGCAGCTATGCCGGCCAGATAAGCATCGTAAGCTTTTTGCGTATCCCCTTTTCTGAAATTAGCTTCGGCTTCAATGAATTTTGTTTCGGCATAAGTAATAATCTGCAATGGTGAAGAAGTACTTGAATACCATTTATCCGAAACCAGGTAACATTCCTCATGATCAATACCGGTGCCTATACGCCCCTTACCATTATCGGTACCCCTGTAATCATCAAATTTAGTTTTATCTGTAATATAAGGAAGCCGGGGGTCAAACAACCCGTAAGTATTTCCGTTAGCCGCATTCACAAAATAGGTTGATAAAAAACCATCAAGGTTGAGTCCTTCATTAGCGATAGCAACCGAGCACCACGGATTTCTTACTTCAAATACCGAAACCTGTGCATCATCATTATTGGAGGTATATGCTTTCGATAGTTCATTCAAAATTTCTGTTTCGCTATACTTTGGTGTTTTACTAAGCTGATTGAGCATACGGGCTTTTAAAGCATGAGCAGTTTTAATCCAGGCAGAAGTAGCACCGGCGTGAATAAAATCACTTTTTTTATCAAGCTCGCCTGCGGCATCCGGTTGCTGAAGTGCGGCAACACCGGCATCCAGTAAGCTCAGACAAGTGTCCATCAGCGCCTCCTGTTTGTCGAGTACCGGCGTTAGATTTTCTACGCCTAAAAATGCCTGCGTATAAGGAATATCGCCCCAAAGATTGGAAGCCATATTGATATGGAGTGCCATTAAAATATCTGCTACTCCTATATAAGCATTCAGCCCCTTTGCTGCTGCAAACTTTTTCATATCGTACAGATCAGTCATCACATTATAATAACCTTCATAAGTAGTGCTGGCATCAATATTATCATACACATCCGCAGTGCCATTGGCATTGGGAGATGCCAGGTATTGTGAGTAATACGAAGTAATATCACTGGTACGAAAAATATTATAAGACGTATTATAAGTAGTGTTGGCCAACAAACCATTGATAGGGGGTTCACCTGCTGCATTGGGGTTGGTATTTATGTCGAGGAACTTCTCGCAGCTTAGAAAACTACCGGAAGCTATTATTATAACCAGGTATATACATATCTTTTTCATGGTATAAAATTTAAAAGCCAAGATTTAAAGTGAACATAAAACTGCGGATTGCAGGATAGCTGAATCCTGCGAACCCATTGGCATTGCTGCCGGCTGGGGTGGAGCTGGATTCAGGGTCAAACCCTTTATATTTTGTAAACAGCAGCAGATTATTACCGGTAACTGAGAGGTTAATATTCTTAAAAAATGAATTTTTCAATATCTGAGCAGGGATACGGTATGACAGGGTTACCGTCCGCAATCTTACCCAGGATGCATCTTCCACAAAATTTTCGGCAATACCACGGTAAACAGCGCGATAGTATCCCGCAGAACCATAATTAACACCATCCGGTCCCACTCCCTGTCCCAGCCAAACTGCTTTCGTATTCTTTGAACCATCTGCAAGAACACCATCAAATACCATTGTCTCTTCACGGTTAGCAGTTATTGCAGATTCACCAAAAGCAGCCAGGAAATTGCTGAACTGATCATACTTTTGCAGCCCCTGTCTGAAATCCCAAAGGAAATAAAAATTCCAGCTTTTATAAGCAAATGTATTACCTATGCTCCCAATCCATTTGGGATAAGAATTACCCAATATCCGCTGGGTAGAATAAGGGGTAAGTTTGGGAAAACCATTACTATTGATAAGCAACGGTAAACTTTTATCTGAATATAATGAATTAGGATCATCGCCATAACGTGACCAGGGGGTTCCATACAAATCACCCACCGACTGCCCTGGGACATACTTCATTGTAACTGTAGAATTGGAATATCCGTAATGATCAGCAATAAAAATTTCTGTTAACCCTGGTGCAAGGGAAAGAATTTTGTTGCGGTTTGCTGAATAGTTTACAGTTACATTCCAATTAAAATTTTTTGTCTTAACAGGCGTCCCGTGAAGGGTAAGCTCCACACCCTTGTTTTGGATCTCACCTGCATTCAATGTAATGGTGGTAAAGCCTGTGGAAGGAGTAACTGATACCGGTAATATCTGGTCGCGGCTGTTCGACTTATACCAGGTGAAATTTATACCCAGCCTGTCCTGAAAGAAAGACAGATCAGTTCCTATTTCAAAAGTTGTTGTACGTTCTGGTTTTAAAGTAGCAATCCCCGCAGCCCCCGATCTGCTCCATCCTATTACATCATTTACCGGCTTGTCAAACGATGGTGTATATACCACACGGGTGCTGTAGGGTGCTGCATCCTTGCCAATACCGGCAAGGGAGGCACGTAACTTACCATAGCTGATCCAGACCGGAAGCGACCGGATATGCTGAGAAAAAAGGTAGCTCAAACTGGCTGAAGGATAAAAGAAAGACCGGTTTTCTTTTTCGAGTGTGGAAGTCCAGTCGTTTCTACCGGTTAAGGTTAAATATAAAAACTTATCGTAACCCAGCGTAAAATCACCAAACAATCCGGCAATTCTATATTGTTGTTTGTATTGTGCTATTGACACCTGTTTTGCATTGCTCAGCGAAAAAAGATTATAAACATCTAATTCATCACCCTCCGAACTCACCCTGTCTAATTTTTTGTCAAGAATATCATTGCCAAAACGCAGAGTAGTTTGAAATTTATCAGCCCAGGTATGATCAAAGGTTAATAGCAGGTTTGAATTTAGTTGCCTGTAGTTTATTCTGTATTCGTGTACAAAACCCAGTCCGTTATCTTCGGCAATAATTTCGTCTGGCACACCTTTAGGCCCGGGTGCTGTTGCAGTGCGTGCATCAGTGTACTGGTCCATACCCAACATATAAGTAGCCGTAAACCAATTTACCGGAGAATAAGATAAATTGATATTCCCTATCACATGATCTACTGCAGATTTAAATTTATTGGTTGCCGCATAGTAAACAGGGTTACCATTTCCATAAGTTTTTAATGTGCCGTCTGGTTTTATATAATCCTTTACATCCCATCTGGGCGCCCAGTATATCAGCTCTTCATTATACCTGTCGGCATCATAAAAATTACCATAAGTATTAGCATAATATAAAGACGTTCCCATTTTAAACTTTTCGCTAAACTTAAGCTGGCCGCTCAGTTTTGCCGTAGCGTTCTGGTAGAATGTAAAAGGAATGGTTCCGTCTTGTCGCATATAGGAAAATGCAGAGGCAAAAACAGCTTTATCATTCCCGCCAGAGAAACTGATATCATTTTTATACTGATGTCCTTTGTCGTAAGCCCGCTTCCAATTGTTCCACAATTCTGTGGGATGTGTAGGATCAATCTGGCGTGCCTTTTCAACAGTAGGGCCCCATGCCGGCCAAAAACTGATAGGGTCATAAACAAACTTGGTTCCCTGGGTATATTTCAGTTGCAAGTCAGGAATTTTATTTACCTCATCTACACTATAGGTAGAAGAAATATTCACCTGCAAATTACCTGCATGACCAGACTTTGTAGTAATTACCACTACCCCGTTTGCCCCCCTCAGCCCATACAATGCAGTAGCAGCACCGCCTCTTAAAATATTTACTGATTCAATATCAGCAGGATTAATATCGGAAATACGGTTGGGCATTTGCACCCCACGTCCGCCGGTTGTACCAGTAGTAAATGTGCTGTTATCTACAGGCATGCCGTCAATTACAAACAGAGGTTGATTGTCCTTGTCAGGATTCAAAGAATTAACACCACGGATAAGTATACTTGCTCCCTGTCCCGGGCCGCCGCCTGCACTTGAAATGGTAACCCCGGCTACCTTACCCTGGAGTGCATTCAGCAAATTGGATTGTTTGGACTGTACGATCTGGTCGGAAGATACCTGTTGAGAAGCATACCCTATCGTCCTCACATTGCGCTTAATTCCCATTGCAGTAACAACCACCTCACTCAATGATTTGTCAGTTGCCAGCAATTGAAAGTTCACAACACTTTCTTCGTTGTCTTTTATTACAATCTTCATCGTTTGTTCCCTGTAGCCAACAGCGGATACACGAAGGGTGTAGTTTCCTGCAGCAATACCATTAATAGTAAATTCTCCTTTATCATTTGCAAGTACACCCTTTCCTGTACCTGTTATTTCTATTGCGGCATTAGGAAGTGGATCGCCCGCATCATCGGTTATCCTTCCCCGTATGGAACCCGAAAATAAGGTTTCATTACTTTTGGGTATATCAGAAGCTTCAATTGATTCATTATTGACTCTTTTTATAATAACGTTCGAATTTACCTGTTCATACATCAATCCTTTATCTTCGAGAATATCATTCAGTACAACAGAAACTGCAGTTTGCACAGCTGAATAATTGATTTTATCTATTCTGGTGATATCATCAGAATAGTAAGTAAAAGATATTTTTGCTGCTGCTTCAATTTTTTTTAGTGCATCTCTGAGCGTAGCATCTTTAAGCTCAATAGAAATAAATATTTTATCCAGGTCGTAAGCCCGGGTATTACCTGCCATCGCTATATTCTTTGTCTGCAAAACGATTAGCAGCAGGAAGGAAATTTTCAATAAGAGTGCCTTAATCTTATACACTGCCGGCAACTCTTTCCATAATTGTGACACTGAGTGTAACAACCGATACCTGAAAGTTTTTTGATATAAAATCATAGTTCTGGTTGGTTTTAAAAATTAAAAATTTTTTTTAGTCTTCCGGCCTTTTACCGGATTACGTTTATGATAGATCCTATACTGAAATACTATTCTATATTGTATACTCCATCTTCTTTCTCAAGCTTTGCATCTGCTAACCTGCAAAGTATTTCCAATACCTTTTCTACCCCCTGCGCCTTATCAAAAGAAGTAGAAATTTTCATACTCGCTATTGAATCTTTTTGAATATGGATATGAACGTTGTATATCCTCTCCATATCTCCTATTATATCTCCCATGCTATAATCATCGTAAATTAGTTTTCCCAATTGCCAAGCTGAAGTTTCTTCTTCATTTACTCTTTTTTCTTTAGCCAGGTGGTCTTTCTTTTCAATACTTATCTGCTGACCTACGCCAAGCATGGCCATTTGTTTATCGTCATATTTCACTTTTACCCTGCCCCGTTTTACCGATACCGTAATCTTCTCCATATCCGGATATGCTTTAATATTAAACGCTGTACCCATCACTTCTGTAATCACCTTTCCGGTATAAATAATAAAAGGAATTTTATCTGCATGCTTTACATCAAAAAATGCTTCTCCATTTAACATGACCTCCCTTTTTTTACCATCAAATGTTTCAGGAAACTCCAGTGTACTGGCAGCATTCAGCCAAACCTGTGTGCTATCCGGAAGCAGGAGATATTTGTATTCAGATTTTTGGGTTTCTTTCTTTAAGAGAATATTTTCTGCATACCTGAGTTGCTCTTCACGCAAACTGCCACCACCCATATAGAACCATAATAAAGCGCCTGCAGCAATCACTACTGAAGCGGCTATGGTCCAGGTCAGTATTCTCTTTACAAATGTTGGCTTCCGGTAAGCTTTTACTTCTTCTATCGGATAGTTGAATTTACCTTCAAATCGTTTTTTCAACCCGTCATAATTATCCATAAAGGCTAGAATATTTACAGCATCTAATTCTTTTTCGAGCAACATTTTGAGAGCAGGGTCAGAGTCAGAATCTCTTATAAGGTTGAATACCTCCTCAAATTCTTTTTTTGTACAGTTATTGTCAAGATATTTTCTGAAAAGATATAATAACCTATCCTGCATTGATGCTGTTTTTTTTAACCTAAAAGGAACACCTGCGGTGTACTATATATAATGACGAAGTATCAGGATAATGTTCCTAATGAATAAAAAAATATTTGTTAACAAGGTGGGGCAGCAAAAACCTAAATATCATTAAAGTGAGTAACGACTCGTTTTTAACCCAATTTTTGTTTTAGCAAAGTTTCTGCTTAGCAATGACGAAAAATTGGCTAAACGGCCAATTGTCGTCAGTTCCGACGACTCTGATAAGTATCAGGCTCTGCCTGAGATTAACCAGGCAAACTTCGTTTCACAGGCACTTGACGCTCAGTCTGTGATGTTCGGCTTTGTCGCATCAGACCCTCGGACAGTTTTTGCCGTAAACTGCAAAAACCGGTTTTAATACCTGTTATTCAGAAATTTTATGATTTACTATTATCCGTCCAGTAATTTATTTCTTTAAATATACTTGCAAGATTTCAGAATTTTATTGCTATTGCAGGTAGTATTACGGCATCTAAAAGAAAAAGACCATCGCTTTTATGATGGCCTTTTCTAAATATGTTTTTATAATCAAATTAATTCAACCCGCCAGGTTTTTGAGCGTCGTGCGGTGGTGCTACCTGTTCAGTTGAAGGTCTATCATATTTATTTCTCAGATTTTTATAAGACACTCCATCCCACAAAAAAGCAGTAACAAACCATATGAACAATAAAAGTGGGATCAGTATTGTCATTTTCAAATTCCTGATTTCATCACCCATGTGCATGAAAATAGAAACAATGTAAATGGCTTTAAATATTGAAAAAATAATCATCCCGCCTTTCACAAAAAGCAGTAAACCGCCTTCCATATGATATATATAATGCGATAATCCAAAAGCAAGCTCGGCAATTGTAAGGAAAAGTAGTATCCAGAAGGTTTTCCATATCCGCTTTGTATTGGAGGCAGGTTCGTGCGGAAAAGTTATTTCCGGAGATGTAGCTATAGCCTGATGATGTTCGTGTTCCATATTATTCAAATGCGTTTTATAAAAAGGTTTTTGATTGTTGTTAGATGAGATAGAAACAAAGGAATACAAATACCCAAACAAGATCCACAAAGTGCCAGTACAACCCAACTTTTTCAATCATTTCATAATGCCCCTGGCGGTCAAAGCGGCCATTCCTTGTCCAAAAATACATGAGGATATTCAGCATTACACCACTAAAAACGTGGAATCCATGAAATCCGGTTATTCCAAAAAAGAAACCACCAAAGCCTACAGGACCGGGTACCGTTACCGGGTGCCCGTCGTGCATCAATCCCGGTACAACCGGACCAAAGGGGTTTCTTGAAATGGTAGTACCTATTTCCTGCACTACTCCGTCAATCAATACCGGATGGTGCCCAGTAATAAGATGTGTCCACTCCCAGGCCTGGCAACCAAGAAACATAAATCCACCCAGAATAGTCCAAAGCAGCCATTTCTCTACTCCGGCCCTGTTTCTCCTATGCCCTTCATGCACTGCCAGCACCATGGTTACCGAACTCATAATCAATATAAAAGTCATCAGGCTGACAAAAGCCAGTGGCAGGTTTGCCTCACCCATAAAGGGGAAAGTATTATACACATGGTTAGGATCAGGCCAATAGGGCTGGCTAACCCTAAGTGTACCATAAGAAATCAGCAATGCACCGAATGTAAAGGTATCGCTCAACAGAAAAATCCACATCATGAGCTTACCATAACTAACATTATAAGGGCTTTTACCTCCTGTCCACCATTTATATCCGGCTGGTACCTGTGTTGACATGCAGTTTAGATTTTATTAAAATTATTCAATGGTTTTAATGTAATAAGCTAAAAAATACAAATAAGTATACCCACAATATATCTACAAAATGCCAGTATGTTGTTACAATTTCTACCGGGATACTATCATATACACGCTTCGTACTGCTAAAAGCCTTAAGAAAAATAATGATCAGGGCAATTACTCCGCCTAGTACATGCACAATATGCAATCCTGCAATAGCCAGTATAAACGAATAAGCCGGCTTGGAACCTATTCCGGTCATTATCATTCCCATGTCGCGAAACTGATAAAACCCAACGACCTGCATTATCATAAACATTATTCCCAATACCCCTGTAACCGCAAAGAACAAACGATATCTCGGCATATCATGCTCCTTAAATGCCCTGTATGCAATCTGTATAGTAATACTGCTAATCAGAATCACAACCGTTGAATACAGGAATATTCGCGGAAGATTGAAACTTTCCCAACCCGGCTGGCTGCGTTTAACTATATACGCACTGGTCAACCCTGCAAACATCATTATTATACCTGCCAGGCCTAACCAAAGGTTAAACTTATAGGGATGAACTTTTTTATTCTGCACACTCATCACTTCACTCATTATTCATTTCGATTTTAATTCAATACAATTTACTATCAGGTCTTTTACACTCCGGCAATCTTATCTGCCAGTAAGCTTAACAATACTACAGGCAGATATATATAAGAACTGAACATTACCCGCCTTGCCGCCTGCACACTCATTTCTCTATACAACCGTATACTTTGCCAAAGTATAAACAGGTTTGCTATAAAAATAATCACCAGGCTCACGGTGCCGCTGATATGCAATAACCAGGGAATAACTCCTATGGGTAACATCAGCAGCGAATATATTACCGCCTGGATGGCAGAATATTTGGTAGGGCCTGCTGTTGATGGCATCAGTTTAAACCCTGCTTTTGAATAGTCGTTATGTGCTACCCAGGCAATAGCCCAGAAATGGGGGAATTGCCAGATAAACTGAATAGCAAATAATGCCCACCCGCCGGCGCTTAGATGACCGGTACCTGCTACCCAGCCAATAAGGCAGGGAAGCGCACCAGGAACCGCTCCAACCAGAACCGATACCGAACTTATTTTTTTTAACGGTGTATAAACGAAAGCATATACAAACAAGCTCAATACCCCCAGCATAGCAGCAAGCCAATTGAACCAATATCCAACTATTGCAACCCCGATAATTGCTGCTAAAGCAGCAAAAACAGTGGCTTCATTAGTAGTCATCCTGCCATTGGCAACCGGTCGTTTGGCCGTTCGCTTCATCATGGCATCAGTATCCTTTTCCGCAATCTGGTTTATAGCATTTGCAGATCCTGTAATCAATAATCCGCCAACAAATAATAAAAGAACTGATATGAAATTGAAAGTAATACCCGGCGCCAGTAAATAACTGATCACACAGGAAAACACCACTGTAAAACTCAACGTAAACTTTATCAGCAGCATGTAGTCTTTTAGCTTGTCAACAATCGCAAACGATGCAGACTGTTGCAGCTTTTCATGCGTCTCCTCCATTACTTTCAAAAAACTCTATTTAAAGGGAAATAATGCCTGTGGCAAAACTTCCCGTGTTAATGCGATGATTCGTCTTTTCCAACAGGTTCCGTCTGCATAATAAACTCCCTGCCATCTTTGCCGTAATCATAAGGCCAACGATGTACTTCAGGAATCTCTCCAGGCCAGTTACCGTGACCCGGGCGAATAGGAGTAGTCCATTCCAGAGTAGTAGCACCCCATGGATTTGTTGTTGTTACTTTTCTTCCTTTAAAAATAGAATAGAAGAAGTTGAACACAAAAGATAATTGTACCAGGAAAGATAATATTGCTGCAAAACTGATCACCTTGTTCAACTCAGCGAATTGCTTGAATGATTCCCATCCCATATAATCAAAATAACGCCTGGGCATACCGGCAAATCCTTCATAATGCATAGGCCAGAAGATTACATAGGCGCAAATCAAAGTCACCCAAAAATGTATATATCCCAGTGTATTATTCATATACCTGCCATACATTTTGGGAAACCAGTGATACACCCCGGCAAACATTCCCATGAAGGCCGCAACCCCCATCACAAGATGGAAATGTGCAATATTGAAATAAGTATCATGCAGGTGCAGGTCAAGAGTGGAATTACCCAACCAGATACCCGTGAGACCGCCGGAAATAAACATACTTACAAATCCAATACAAAACAGCATTGCTGGTGTAAACCTGATATTCCCCCGCCAAAGTGTAGTAAGCCAGTTAAATACTTTAATCGCTGATGGTACCGCTATCAGCAGGGTGAGCAATACAAATACAGAACCCAGGAAAGGATTCATACCCGTTACAAACATATGGTGTGCCCATACTAAAAAGGATAGCAGGGCAATTGCAAACAGAGATGCAATCATGGCGGTATACCCGAAAATAGGCTTGCGCACATTTACAGACATTACTTCCGAAACAATTCCCATTGTGGGTAAGATGATGATATATACTTCCGGATGACCGAGGAACCAGAATAAATGCTGATATAAAATGGGGCTTCCGCCTTCATTCGGAAGTATCTTGGTACCGTTTAAAACGATATCAGAAAGATAGAAGCTGGTGCCCAGGTGCCGGTCAAACAACAACAAAATAAATCCGGATAGTAACACAGGAAAAGAAAGAATCCCGAGCATAGCAGTAAACAAAAGACCCCAAATGGTAAGCGGCAACCGGGTCATTGTCATTCCCTTGGTACGCATATTGAGGATGGTAGATACATAGTTCAAGCCACCTAACAATGAGGATACCACAAAAAGTGCAAGGCTTACCAACCAAAGATCCATTCCTACTTTTGATCCCTGAGAGGCATCACCAAGAGCACTCAACGGCGGATACACTGTCCACCCTCCGGCAGCAGGGCCTGTTTGCACAAATAAAGAAGACATTAAAATCACACTTGCTGCGAAGAAAAACCAATAAGAAAGCATATTGATAAAAGGAGAAGCCATATCCCTCGCTCCTACCTGGAAAGGAATTAGGAAGTTTGCAAAAGTACCGCTCAACCCCGCTGTAAGCACAAAAAACACTAGTATGGTACCATGCATAGTTACCAATGCATAATAAAACTCAGGGGTAATCTTACCGTCCTTTGCCCAATGACCAAATATATCTTCCAGCCAGGGCATTTGCAAGTCAGGATATCCCAACTGGAGCCTGAATAATACAGACATTAATCCACCAATAATTGCCCATATCATACCGGTTATGAGAAACTGCTTGGCAATCATCTTGTGATCCTGACTAAAAATATACTTCGTAATAAAGGTTTCATGATGGTGGTGCGCTTCATGATGTTCATGAACCTCATGTCCACTGATTCCGGGTTGTATTGCAATTTCGTTACTCATCTCAAACTATTTTTTTAACTGATTTCAGTTCCGACTAAAAATTATAACGTCTCTTATTGAACAGCAACAAGTTTATTTCCAGGCGCAGCTACTGTTTCAGCAGCGCCGGTCGCATTGGCAACAGGTGCAGCAGCAACTTCTCCACCTGGGTTCGCCGTCAGGTATTGAGGTTTTTGTGTTGAAATCCATTTATCATACTCTGCCTGTGTTTCTACAACTATCACCCCGCGCATAGAATAATGCCCCGCCCCACACATCTGATCACAGGAAATTTCATACACAAAATTTTCATTACTTGTTTTCTGCTTCATTTCCTCCGTAGTATACTTAGGTGTAAACCACATGGTGGTTGGAACTCCGGGTACAGCATCCATTTTTAAACGAAAATGCGGTAACCCGACATCATGAATCACATCCTGAGAACGAATAATCAACTTTACAGGTTTATTAACCACAAGATGAAGTTCAGAAGGATGTAAATCATCCTGATTAGCCGCATCCTTCCAGTCCTGTCCAAGCGGATTATTCTTTGCCGGATCTATCAATTTGTAATTTTGTCTTCCCAATACACCATCCTTACCCGGATAACGATATTCCCAGCCAAACTGATGTCCGGTAACTTCTACTTCCATTGCTTCTTTAGGTGCTTCACCTGTAATACGATACCAATAGTAGAGTCCAAAGGACACCAGCACTGTTAAAGTAATGGCCGGAACAGCAGTCCAAAGTAATTCCAGCTTATTATTATGCGGATAATAAAATGCTTTTCTTTTTTCTGAAGACTGATACCGGAAGGCAAACCAGAAAAGAAGTATCTGGGTAATGATAAACACAAAACCCGTAATAGCAAGTGTAATCCACATCATGGTATCAATATGCTCTCCATGATCGGATGCTGAAGGAACCCAAAGTAATGTTTTCTTGTATAACAGTTTATTGCACCACCAGGCAGCTCCAAGTCCCACCACTAAAAATACCAGCATCAAAAAAGCATTGATCCTGTTATTTTGCTGAAATGCTTTCTTCTCGCCTTTGAGTACAGATACATATTCACTGGCTTTTGCAATTTGAAAAACCACAATAAATATGAGTACTACAATAATGATTACAAAATATTCCGTCCAGGTCATCTTCTATTAAAATTATTACTTTATTAATTATATATTTCTGATATCACATATTAAGTATGATGCATCACACTTTCTTTGATATAAGGATGATATTTGGGCATCAATGGTGATTTAGATAAAGCTTTGCCGGTAAAATGCATGGTAATGCCAATAAACAGTGCCAACGTACCCCACTCAAACCATCCTAAACTATAGTGCTCACCCAATGTCCCAGGCATCACCATCTGGTAAAAATCGAGCCAGTGTCCAAGCACCAATGCAACAGCCATAAAAGTCATTATTGCATAGTTTCTTTTTGAACCGCGAGTCATCAATATTAAAATTGGAGCAATGAAATTTACACAGAAATTAATCCAGAATATAGATTCATAAGGTCCCTGGAAACGGATTTTAAAATAAATAGTTTCTTCAGGGATATTGCCATACCAGATCAACATAAATTGTGCAAACCACAAGTATGTCCAAAAAATGGAGAAAGCAAATATATATTTACCTACATCCTGTAAATGCTCAGCGGTAGTATATTCAAGATAATTATGATTTTTTAAAAATATTATGAATAATGCAATTAATGCCAGCCCGCTTACAAAAGTGCTGCCAAAGGTATACCAGCTATACATAGTAGAATACCAGTGGGCATCAATACTCATCAGCCAAAGCCAGGGTATGGTAGACCCTACGGTAAGTGCAAAAAATACAATAAATATTCCCGACCAAACCGTATTAACCCAGATGTACTTGCGTGCCTGCTCGGTCGCCATTTGTTCATCATCCGCTTCGCGGGACAGCTTACGCATTTTTGCCCCGGTATAGGACCAGACAAACATGGTTATAATAGTCCAGACAAAGAAGAATGTAGGATTTAAGAATCCACTTTTCCAGGTAAGAATTTTGTCATTAGCCACGGCTTTTTTATCTATCCAGTGATAGATATGTGTTTGCCCGCCCATGATGATGGCAATAAATATCACAAGAGTTATTACAGAAAATACAGGTACCAATGCAGATATAGCTTCAGGAACCCGGCGAAAAGTAGTTTGCCATGCACTATGACCTAATGTATTTGCACAAATAAAAAACATACAGGCATTGCAGGTAAACAGAAAAAACAGGCTGTTCTGTAGTAAAACTGCCCAAAACCTGGTATGGTCATGTTCTTCTTTACTTAAAGCAAGGAACATCACCCCGGCAATAAAGGCTGCTAATCCTACAGCCAGAAAACCATAAGTCCACTTTTTATACCCTGTCGGAGTTTCAAATTGTTGCTTAATCATCCTCAATTAGTTTTATAGATATAACTCAGTTTTATTTTTTTGCAGCATTGTCGGCTACAGGTGCAGGAGTAACCCCTCCAATTTTTGTTCTGATATAATGTACTACCATCCAGCGTTGTTTATCGCTCAACTGTGATGCATAACTTCCCATTTTGTTCTTACCATAAGTCATCGTATAGTACAGTTGGCCGTCACCCTGTCCAACAATATCGGGGTCCGTCAAATTTTTAGGAGCTGCCGGAAAAGGTCCGTCTCCGCCTTTCCATAAAGGACCATTCCCGTCCAGTTTTGCCCCGTGGCAAATACCACAGTAAACAAGATATAACCTCTCAGCTTCTTTCATATGAGCGGAATCAAGTGCCGGCAAAGGGTTTGAAATAAATCTTGCCTTACCATGATTGGTAGTATCACCGGGGGCATCCTCCGCAATAGGAAAAGGAGGCAACTGGTCTCTTGAAATAGTACCAGCCACCGGTGTCCTGTTAGTTTGTTTGTCCGGGAAGATGTCATTCTCAGAATAGGTTTCATAAGCTCTGCTGTATGCCATGTCGGGCATATATATTCTTCCGGGTTTACTGCTGTCGCTGCAGCTTGCTGCTGCAATAGCAATTACAAGAACAACAGATGATATGGTTGATATTGTTTTCATTCTTTGCTTATATCTTTTCGGTGAATGGATTTTGCATTTTAATACGGCAATAATCCAATGATTCCTGTTGATTTTTTTATTAAGCTGTAATTGTTTCTGTTTTTGATTCAAACAACTTCCTGTCCAGATCGTAACGTCCAAGCCACCATCCTGTTTCTGCCAATTGTGTATTTACTTCTAATGCTCCTGCATTTTTAAGAAAGTTCTCTGTTTCCTGCACATTTGTCTTTGAAGTACATTCTATCACCATTACAAACAGATCGTCTGTTGCCCGTTTATGAAAATGATGCCTCTTTACAAAAGGTGCAATCTGACACAAATAGCAGAAAGTAAGCGTCATACCCACCGCAGAAAAAAGTACGGTCAATTCAAAAATAATGGGGATCCAGGCTGCGAGAGCAAAATGTGGTTTACCTCCATAATTCAGTACCCAGTCTTTGGTGAGTACCCAACTAATAAAACCCAGTGCAGTACAAGTACCCGATAGTCCATAGATAAAGCCGGCAGTATGCAAGCGGGTTTCTCTGAGCCCCATCGCAGCATCTAAGCCATGTACGGGGAAAGGGGTATACACGTCATGAATTTTATATCCTGCCTTACGCACTTTTTTAACTGCAGGAAAAAGTACAGCTTCATCATCAAAACAACCGACAACAAATTTTTTTATGTTCATAACCTTAAACCTTTGGGTTTTATTAAGGTGAAATAATGTATTATAAATATTTCTTTTTCACTCTGCTAATCAATGAATCATTTAGTGATGAGCATCGTGATGCGTTTTTGCATAAAACTCGTCAACACTCAGATTTTCCAGTTCAGCCATTTTAGCTTTATAACTTTCCCCGGAAGTTTTCAGCACATGTTTAATTTCTGCAATTGCTATCACCGGGAAATATTTTGAGAACAGAAAATAACAGGTGAAAAATAACCCGAATGTTCCCAGGTAAAAACCGATTTCGAATATAGAAGGACGGTAATACATTGTCCATGAAGAGGGGATATAATCCCTGTAAATAGAGGTAACAATTATCACAAACCGTTCAAACCACATCCCGATATTTACGATGATACTCATGAAGAATGTAAACCCGATATTCCTTCTGAGTTTTTGAAACCAGAAGAGCTGGGGAGAAACTACATTACAGGTCATCATTATCCAATAGCTCCATCCGTAAGGACCGGCTAACCTGTACCTGAAGAATGCATCATATTCATAAGGATTGGCTCCATACCATGCTATAAACAATTCGGTAAGGTATGCACAACCCACTATGGAGCCGGTAAGCACAATTACTTTGTTCATCGCTTCTATGTGGCCGATAGTAATATAATCCTGCAGGTTCATTACCCTGCGGGTAATCAGCATCAGCGTTTGCACCATGGCAAAACCTGAGAATACCGCACCCGCAACAAAGTAAGGGGGAAAGATAGTAGTATGCCAGCCGGGAACTACTGAGGTGGCAAAGTCAAAAGATACGATTGTATGTACAGAAAGTACCAGTGGAGTACTTAAGCCGGCAAGTACCAGTGCGAGACTTTCGTGCCGCTGCCAGTGTTTAGTAGAGCCACTCCATCCAAACGAAACAACACCGTAAAACAGTTTTCTGAGTTTTGTTTTAGCCCGATCCCGGATGGTAGCCAGGTCGGGTATCATACCTGTGTACCAGAATAATAATGATACGGTGAAATAAGTAGATATCGCAAATACGTCCCAAAGCAAAGGAGAGTTGAAGTTTGGCCACAAGGCGCCACGGCTGTTAGGATAAGGCATTACAAAAAATGCCAGCCACACCCTGCCCATGTGCCAGATCGGGAACTGCCCGGCGCATATTACCGCAAATATTGTCATGGCTTCTGCCGCCCTGTTTACACCGGTTCTCCACCCCTGACGGAATAATAATAAGATAGCTGAAATAAGTGTACCTGCGTGACCAATACCGATCCACCATACAAAGTTGGTAATATCCCAACCCCAGCCAACAGTCTTACCAAGATTCCACTGACCGATACCGTAGGTGACGTCCCTGTATATCGAATATACTCCAAACAACAATAACGCAATGGAGATATACATCCCGATATACCACAAACGGGCGGGCTTTGCTTCAATGGTACACACAATATCTTCCGTAACGTCGTTGTAGGTTTTTGTTCCATCAACCAATGGTTCCCTGACGAAAGACTCGTATTTGATCAAACTCATTTCGAAGTTATTTTTCCTGTATTCTTTTCAGAACACTTTTTATAATTGAAAATTCTGCTGTTTATTTCTATTACACATTACCTGGTAAAAGTCAGTAATGTGCTTTTGACTTGTCACCTTCACTGAAACATTTACATGTAGTCATCCCCTTCGTGTACACCCACCGGACGATCAGTATTTCTGATCTTAGCCAGGTAATTGATATTCGGCAGCACATGTATCTGCTCCAAAGCATAGTATGCGCGATGCGTTTGCTCTTCGGTTCTTATCTTAGCTACCCTGCTTTCTTTATCGTTCACATTTCCGAAAACGATAGCCCCTGTTGAACAGGCCTGCATACAAGCTGTTTTTACATTTCTAATTTCTTCCGGGTTCTGATCTTTCTTCGCTTTCAGTTTAGCATCCTGCAGGCGTTGTACGCAGAATGAACATTTTTCGATAACACCACGCGAACGAACCGTTACATCAGGATTTAATACCATCCGTGTAAGATCATCATTCATCTGGGCGACAGCAGGATCTAATCCGCCAACAATACCAAAATGCTGGTTGTCGGGGAAGCTGTCTGCTCCGGTATAATCCGCCCAGTTAAAACGGCGCACTTTGAACGGACAGTTGTTGGCGCAATACCTTGTTCCAATACAACGGTTATAGGCCATTTGGTTCAATCCTTCAGAACTATGGTTAGTAGCTGATACCGGGCATACATTTTCGCAAGGAGCATTATCACAATGCTGACAAAGCATTGGCATGAATATTACGTTCAGGTTGTCTCCTTCTGATTTATCCCTGTATGTGGCATAATACCTGTCTATGCGCAGCCAATGCATTTCATGAAAACGTTTTACCTCGTCCTTACCAACCACAGGTACATTGTTTTCTGCAGTACATGCTATGGTACATGCCCCGCAACCGGTGCATGCATTCAGGTCTATGCTCATCCCCCAGTGAGCACCGGGTGAATCGTATTTGGGATATAAGGTAGCTTCAGCTCTGTAATCGCCTGTGCGTTTGGCAAAATCTTCTGCAAGTTCTTCACGGTAGTGAGGAATTGCCTCGGGGTTCTTTCTGAAATCGGCGAGTGTATATTCTCTGACTACTTCAACTCTGCCCTCGTACTGATTATGGGTCTGAGTGTAGGCAATGTCATAAGTATCACCGGTCTTTTTATACCCTGCCACCTCTGTTGAATAGTATGAACGGGTTGCTCCTTTACCATCCACCAACGGGTAAGCATTATAGCCAACATTTGCCCCTGCCAGACCAACACCTGTTCCCCGGCCATAGCCAACCGCTAATGCAATAACTTTGGGATGCATACCTGCAATGGCTAATATGGGCAGTTTCACTGATTTGCCGTTAATAGTAAATTCTACTACCGGCTTTTTATATTCCACTTCATAGCTGTCGTTAAGAGGGATATTTAATTCTTTGGCAAGGGAATAAGAAATCATCACATAGTTATCCCAGGTGGCGCGGCTGATAGGATCAGGCATTTCCTGCAACCAGGGATTATTGGCAGCAGCACCACTACCTATTGAAACTTTCTGATATAATACAAGTTCTGCATTATTACCTGGTTTTATTGAAGCAGTTTTGGCAGCAGCATCTGCTACAGCAGCAGCTCCGGTATAGGGTGTGGGAGCAAAGCTTACTTCGGGAGGTTCTACCACGCCATTTTGCAAAGCTGCATCAAAAGCCATTTGCCCTCCCAACTTCTCTACCCAGTATTTCTTAAAATATTCGTCGTAATCTGTATTGCTACCACTCCATTTCAACAATGAGGTCTGGAAAGGTCTTGTAGAAAACAGGTGCTCAATGGTAGGCTGCATTAAACTATAAAAACCGGTTCTTGCCTCTGCATCACCCCAGCTTTCGAGGTAATGCGGATGGGGAATAATATATTTACAGAGTACTGAAGTTTCATCAGCCCTGTCGTTAAAGGAAACGGAAAGTTTTACTTTTTGCAAACCACTGATAAATGATGCTGCATTTTGGTAGTTATATGCCGGGTTGGCTTCATATATAAGCAGGCTGCTCACCTGTCCGGCATTCATATCTTTTACCAATTGGTCCATTTCACTGTCAATTCCCTGTCTGATTTGCACGGGGGCAGCCCAGTTGATAGTAGTACCATTAGCGCCCAGCAGTTCGTTGATAGCATTAACGAGCACCTGAATATCAGGATCGTTGCTGCCGCACACTACAAGTGCTGCTCCTTTATTTGCTGCCAGCATGGTAGCTGCCATATCAATACCTTTCTTCACTTTTTCATCTGTCATTGCCGGTGCAGATACACCACCACCCAGCTTAGCCAGGAGGTTCAATGCAATAGCGCCAGTCTCCGAAGGACGAATAAGAAAACGATCATCGGCATTGGCGCCGGTAAGACTAAGCATACCTTCAAAATGTATATGCTTACTCATCTGGGGATTTTTCTGATTGATCTTACGACCGGAGGCATACTGGCTTGCGTATTCTTCGCTGCTGAGCCATGTACCTAAAAAGTCAGCATCTAATCCTACAATCACTTTTGCATTATCAAAACGATAGGATGGCAATACTCTTTTTCCATAAGACCTTTCATTTGCCAATAACAATCCGCTATAAGAAATAGCATCGTATTGTACATGGCGCCCGCCGGGATATTTTGCAAGAAATTCAGCAATTATTTTTTTGGTGGTAGGAGATGTAATGGTAGATGTGAGCAATACAGGTGCAGTACCTGAAAGTTCACTGGTAATTTTTTTATCTAATGCCTCAGATAACTGAAGTTCTTTAAGTTCTTTATTCACCACTTCAGCCGGCCATCTCAGGCGGGCAGTATCGTACAGATCAAGTACGGAAGCCTGAACACGGGCAGACGTACCCTCGCCTTTCATGTTCAGAAATGAATGATCATTTCCTTCGATTTTAATAGGGCGACCGTCCCTTACTTTAGCCACAACCGGCACTACATCTCCTTCGGCAACATAAGTAGTGGCGTAATACTGGGCAACACCCGGGCTCAGGTTTTCGGGTTTATTAAGATACGGAATACTCTTATGTACGGGGATTTCACAACCTGCTGCAACAGCCGCTGCGGCAGTGCTGAAGCCTACATATTTTAAAAAGTCCCTGCGCGGAGTTTTAGCATCGAGCAGTCCCTTGCTATTGTCAAACATTGGCAAATCTTCCTGAAATTCATCTTTGACTAATTTCTGGTAGCCTTCTGTATTGTTGAGCTCCCCTAAGTTTTGCCAGTACTTTTTTTGATCCATTTATTACTTAATTTAAGAATTTTATTCCACGTTACCTGCGGAATGAAAATGCTTGCTTAATAACAAGTTTAATTGGTTATTTACGGCACTGCACACTGCCATCATTTATTAATAATGGCATTTCTGACATTCAATTCCACCTATCATTTCCACAGTTACGCTATCAATTTTTTTGTTCTTGATATCGTCGTGGAATTTTTCGTAGATACTGTAGAATTTATTGTTGTCAAACTGAACCTTTGTATTACGATGACAATTGACGCACCAGCCCATACTTAAGTCAGCAAACTGATAAACTTCATCCATTTCTGTAATATTGCCGTGACAGGTTTGGCACTGTTGCTGTCCTACCATCACATGCTGAGAGTGATTGAAATACACGTGATCCGGAAGATTATGAATACGTGTCCATTCAATAGGTTTCCCCTTTCCGGTGTACTGGCTCTTACCTTCATCCCAACCGGCATATTCATATAATTTTTTAATTTCTGCAGTACCATTTACTTCGCTGCCATCTTTGCGGTACAGAGCGGGGCCTTTTGTGTATTCATTAATTGCCATGTGGCAGTTCATACACACATTTACCGAAGGGATATTTGCCTGTTTGCCTTCCTGAGGGCCGGTATGACAATAAAGACAACTGATCTGGTTGATGCCCGCATGTACTTTATGTGAGTAAAAAATGGGCTGTTCGGGTTCATATTTCTGCTGGCGGCCTAAGCCTACAGCCCCCTGTATAGTTACATAACCACTAACGAGAAATAAAGCAATTATAGCTATGGCTATATATAATTTGTTTCTGTAAAAAGGAACAGGCTCAGAAGCAGGGATGCCTTCCTTATCGTCAGACATCTTTTTGAGATTGCTGTTAACCTGCAACAGTGTAAGTGCTATTACAGCTAATATTAAGGTAAGAACACCAAATAATAAGGTATTGTCGCTTTCAGGCTGGGCTGCAGCAGTGGCAGCCGTACCCCCTGCAGGCTTTGGACCACCGGGGCCAGCGGCAAAAGTTGTGTTGATATAATTGACAATCGCATCTATTTCAGTTTCTTTCAAATCGGGAAAACCCGTCATCATTATTCCATTGTGAGAAGCCTTTAACCCCTGAGTATAAGTATCATTGGCCATAAAAGCCGCCGGATTGTGTATCCAGGCATATAGTTTTTTCCTGTCACTCCAGGGGCCTCTTTCTTCCAGCCCACCCAATGCCGGGCCGGTGGAATTCTTAAATACATTATGACAGGCGGCACATTTTGCGTTAAAAATAGCTTTACCATCCTGAGCAGAGGTTGTATTAACCAAAAAAGAAAGAGATAACACCAAAAGAGATCCAAAAACAAATCTTTTTACAGTTGAATGTTGGTAGCTCATTATATCCAAGGAGTTTGTGATGATGTGGACTTATCCAGTTCGTTGCAAAAATAGGTCAGTATGATGATAAAATATTAACATTTCCGAAAAAAAATTTTTCCTTGTCCGGCCTGCATTTCAGCGATTTTTTCGTATAGTATGTAATTTTTTGTCATGTTATTGTAAGCCGATTTCAGTTCCTGAATTTATTCTGCTGCGGGTTTAAAATATCATTGTTTTTCGTCAACTTGCGAAACAATTGGAGTGAAAAATATATATAAGCTGTGCTGCGCAGAAAATAGGGAGCCACAAATATCAGCGTCCCGTGCTGCGTAGGATGGTTTTAGGACACAACAGGTAGTTATACAGGATAAAGGCAGCCAACGAATACACGAATGTTTTTTTAAATTAATTATCTATTCGCGCATTCGTGGCAACATATTCTTTTGTTGTAAGTATATTTTATAAACCCATATCAAAAATTTGAAAAGTAATATGAATAATCCTGATAATAATAATGATCGTTCTAAGACCAGGCTTGCCATATTTGCTTCGGGTACCGGTTCAAATACACAAAAGATTATTGATTACTTCAGGAATGATGATAATATAAATATATCACTTATCGTATGCAATAAACGCGGAGCCGGTGTGTTGCAAATTGCCGAAAGAGAAAATATCCCTTCCATAGTTATAGAGAAAGGGAAGTTTTTTACGGATGGATATGTACCAATTCTCCAGGAGATGAAAATTGACTGGATCATTCTGGCGGGCTTTTTATGGAAGGTACCGGTATCACTAATACAGGCTTTTCCGAACCGAATTGTCAATATCCACCCCGCCCTTCTCCCCAAATATGGAGGCAAAGGTATGTACGGGCATTTTGTGCATGAAGCGGTACTTGCTGCCGGCGAAAAAGAAAGCGGTATCACCATTCATTATGTAGATGAGCATTTTGATCATGGTGAAACTATATTCCAGGCAAAATGCAGGGTTGACTCAAATGACACTCCGGACAGCCTGGCCCAAAAAATACATACGCTGGAACACCGTTATTATCCGGCTACCATTCGGGAACTTATTACAACGAAGAAATGAATGCCATATAACAGACGACTACCTCCCGGTGGGATCTGGATCGTGAATACTGTCCCTGTGGTTACACCAGCGCGTCAATTTTTTCCGCCAGCTTCCGGTCCTTTGCCGTAACTACGTTACCCGCGTCATGGGTTGAGAGCCATATTTCAACTTTATTATACACATTCGTCCACAAAGGATGGTGGTCCATTTTTTCGGCAGCCAGCGCCACCCTTGTCATAAAGGCGAAGGCTTCTGAAAAATCTTTGAACTCAAATTTTTTGTATAGCCGGTTGTTTTCTTCCTTCCACATCATCGGTAAATTTTGAGATAAGGTACGCATATTTC
>JAFDXG010000050.1 GCA_018268105.1 Bacteroidota bacterium
CGACCCACCACCGCCGGACAAAAACCTATAATGCTCATCCATGAAACACTACCCATAGCAATGTTCAATGGATTGGGTACAAAGGGATTTTTGACAGCTCCATTACTTGCGAGACAATTTGCGGAAAAGATAAGCTTACTTTAGTTTTCATATTTTACCCTAGAATAGAAGTAACGTTTTAGTAGGGAACTAATTTGAGGTTTGAAAAAGTATCTCATGAAAAATAGTATTATAAATGTAATTAAAAGTAACATCAATATATTTTTAGTGAAACTACATTTGATCAGTAAACTTTTATAAAATTTAATCAGGGCATGAAGCATTCTAAGCAAAAAGTAAAGCACCCTCACCGTAACCCGGCGTTTGTTACCGGCGCTTATTCCGATGCAGTAATAGTCAATGGGTTCATTTTTGTAAGCGGACAGGCATCTGTTGATTTCAATACATCAGCGTTTGTGCTTGGTACTATTGAAGAGGAAACCCGTCGCACACTTGATAATATCAAACTTATTTTAGAGGAAGCAGGAACGTCTATGGATAACATAGTAAAATGCGCCGTGCATTTAAGCGATATCAGGGAATTTGACAGGTACAACGCTGTGTATTCAGCATATTTCCCCGGTATCAAGCCCGCGAGAACAACGGTACAGTCAGTACTGGCAGAAGGTATTAAAGTGGAGATTGACTGCATCGCATATATACCTGATCAAAAATAAAAGTATGAATGCGAAGATACATCCTCAGGACACCGGCATCGGAATTGTAGGATTAGGATTGATGGGTAGCAGTATTATAGCTTCCTTGCTTGCATTGGGATATCCGGTAAAGGCCATAGCTCCTATACACGGTGAGAAGGAAATAGGGTACAAACGTATTCTTGAGCAACTGCTGTTGTGCGAAAAGTTTAATATACTTTCTGCGCCGGTCGATGAATATATGGCATTGCTCACGGTATCGGCAGAGTATGACGAATTGAAGGAATGCGGGCTGGTAGTGGAATGTATTGTGGAAAACCTGGCGATAAAAGAAACCGTTTTCAAAAAAATTGCTGCAATTTCAAAAAAAGACGCCATACTTGCCAGCAATACTTCGGCAATACCTATAAGCATCCTGCAGAAGGCAGTTCCTGATCCGCAGCGGTTTATAGGCATACACTGGGCTGAGCCTGCATTTGCTACCCGGTTTCTTGAGATCATCTGCGGCAATCAAACCAGCGAAGCCACTACTGATGCGGTTGTAAAGTTGGCGATGACCTGGGGCAAGGAGCCCACCGTGCTGAAAAAAGACGTGAGGGGATTCATTACCAACCGGCTGATGTATGCCGTTTATAGGGAAATACTTCACCTTGTGGAAAAAGACCATACCAGTTTTACGGACGCCGATAAATGCTTTCGTTATAATGCCGGCTCGTGGATGACACTGATGGGCATTTTCAGGAGAATGGATTATGAGGGATTAAAAGACTATTTTGCTGCATATATAAATATCTTTCCTTTGCTTTCCAACAGCGATGATATTTCCCCGCAAATGCAGAAAATAGTGGATACGCATTCCAGGGGTATACAGAACGGGAAAGGTTTTTATAGTTATACAAGGCAGGAAGCGCTGCAATGGTCGCAGGCATTTTCGGAGTTTAATAAAGATATATTTCACCTGGCAGCAAACTATCCTGAACGTGTAAATGGAGAACACACAAAAAGTTAAGCACTGCTATGAGTACAACAAATTACGCTGAATCTGCAAGATTGCTGGATCGTGCAAAAAAAGTATTAGCGGGAGGCGTTTCATCAGAATTCAGAAAATACAATCATCCACATGCGCTTTTTTATACGCATGGGAAAGGAAGCAGGCTCTATGATGCAGACGGAAACGAATACCTCGATTTTACGTTGAGCCAGGGACCATTGATCCTCGGGCATTCCCATCCTGAGGTGGTAAAAGCCGTTTCCGATTATTCACAATACGGGCAGTTGTATGCGGGGCAGCATCTCAAAGAAATTGAGCTGGCAGAAAAGCTTAATGCTGTTATTCCTTCTGCTGAGCTTATGCGATTCTGCCTGGATGGCTCCACTGCTGTACAAACAGCTTTCCGGATAGCAAGGGCTAAAACAGGTAAGCAGAAATTTATCAGATTTGAAGGGCATTACCATGGCTGGCTCGACAATGTATGCTGGGGCAATGCAGCGCCATCGTTAAGCAGTATGGGGGACAGAGAAAATCCAACAGCTAATCCCTGGTGCAAAGGATTAGCGGAAGATACAAAGGAGGAAAGTATAGTATTACCCTGGAATGATCTTGGGCTGGTAAAGTCTGTTATAGAAAAACGACATGAAGAAATAGCGGCGATCATTACAGAACCTGTAATGTGCAACAATAACTGTATAGAGCCTGCTCCGGGATTTTTGCAGGGGCTCAGGAATATTTGTGATCAATATGGCATCGCCCTCATTTTTGACGAGGTGATCACTGGCTTCAGGCTTAGCCTGGGAGGCGCCCAACAATATTTTGGTATTACGCCGGACATGTCTGTTTTTGCAAAAGCAATGGCGAGCGGCTACCCTATAAGTGCGGTGGTGGGTAAACGGGAGTGGATGCAACTGCTCGAAGACGGAACGGTCATTCATGCCGGAACGATGAATTCGGGCAATGCAACGGTAGCTGCGGCATTAACCACCATACAAATACTGGAAAAGGAAGATCCTTACAAGCGGATGTTTGAGCTGGGGAAATATTTTATGGAGGGATTAAGAAAAGTTGCTGTTGAAGCCGGGCAGCGCATGCTGGTGCAGGGACCGGGCCCTATGTTTTGCATTGCCATTACCGACGCCGATAAGATAAATGATTACCGCGGCACTTTCAGTTGTGATAAAGCAAAGCTCTCTACATTTATTGCGGCTATGCATGACCGGAAGATAAGGATCATAGGACGGGGGCTTGTGTATATCAGCGCGGTGCACAACCGGCAGGATGTCGAACAGGCTGTTGCTGTTGCAGGAGATGTACTAAAGAGGTTATAAAATTTACATACAGGATGGAGTTTAGAAGTCTTAAAAATATATTAGTGGTGGGCACAGGCAGGATGGCATCAGGTATAGCAACTAACCTTTTGAAGGCCGGAATGCAGGTACAACGTATCTCAGAGAATACGGCGCTGGACAGGGAGTATATTGCCAATAATGTAGCAGATTGGGAACAATACCGGAATGTTACTATCTGCACAGACAAGCTGCGATACCTGTCGACTGTTGAGGAAGCAGGAGTAGCAGATATTGCTGTTTGTATTACCGGAGAAGATCTGCCGGTTAAACGAAAGCTTATACGGCAGTTGGAGCAGGCGCTTTCTCCTGAAACCATTATTGCAGTGAACACTGAAAGTATTTTGCTGGAAGCATTGCAGGAAAACACAAAATACCCGCAGCGGATCATCGGGTTGAACTGGTGCGACCCCGCCCATACTACTTTGTTCCTGGAAATTATAGGAAATCATCTGACATCGGCAGGGGTGATAAAGTCTGTTGGAACGGCGGCAGTGAACAACTGGGAGAAGGATCCCTGTATTGTTCTTTGCGGCTACAGTATTAATGCACGCTTAATGGCAGCGCTTGCACGGGAAGCCCTTTATCTGGTAGAGCAGGGCTATGCATCGGTAGAAGATATTGATCGTGCATGCAGGAATGATGCAGGGTATTATCTGCCCTTTGCCGGCAATTGCAGGTATATGGATCTGATGGGCACTTATGCCTACGGGTTGGTAATGAAAGACCTGAATCGCGAATTGTCGGAGGCAACTCAGCCGCCCGCGCTTTTTACCCGGCTTATACAATCCGGTGAGACTGGCATGGAAAATAGCGGAGGTTTTTATAACTATGCAGCAGGAGCCGCAGCGCAGTGGGGAGAACAGTTCAGGAAATTCAGTTTTGAAATAAAAGATATTATTGAAAAATATCCTTTTAATTACCTGAAAGAAGGATCAAAAATGGTCAATTCCAAAATTACGCTTAATGAATAGGCATTTCATTTTTGACGCACATCTCGACCTGGCGATGAATGCCATAGAATGGAACCGGGATCTTACCCGCCCGCTGGATGAGATCAGGCTGAAGGAAATGCATCTGAAAGATAAGAACGACAGGGGGAGAGGTACGGTATGCCTGCCGGAACTGCGCAAAGGAAAGATCGGGTTAGTAGTGGCTACACAACTGTCACGCGTAAACGCTGCTGGAAGCTCCCTCCCGGGGTCGAGTTGGAACTCTCCGCAGCAGGCATGGGCAATGACACAGGCGCAGCTTGCCTGGTATCGTGAAATGGAAGCATTGGGTGAAATGGTACAGATTATAAACCTGCAGCAACTGGACGCCCACCTGCAGTTGTGGAATGACGAAACAATTGCTGATAACAAAAAGCCCGTCGGGTATATCTTAAGCCTGGAAGGCGCGGATTCTTTAGTGGATATTGCCTACCTGCACAAGGCATACGCCTATGGCTTACGTGTTGTAGGTCCTGCGCATTTTGCACATGGGCGCTATGCGCCCGGCACTAAAATGGAAGGGCCTTTAACACCACAGGGCATTGAACTGGTAAAAGAAATAGACAGGCTGGGAATGATCCTCGATGTTACTCATTTAACAGATGAAGGTTTTACGCAGGTGATGGATCTGTACCAGGGTCCTGTATGGGCGAGTCATCACAATGTAAGAAAGATTGTACCTACGCAAAGGCAGTTGACAGACGAACAGATAAAGTTATTGATAGAAAGAGGTGCAGTGATCGGCGGTATGCTTGACTGCTGGGCGATGGATAACCGTTTTATTGATGCTGTATCAGACCCGTGGCAACTGAATATACGCCTCGAAAACCTGGTTGATCATTGGGATCATATTTGCCAGATAGCAGGGAATAGTTTGCATATTGCATTTGGTACTGATCTTGATGGAAATTTTGGAACAGAACAATCTCCCTGGGATATGAACAGCATCGCAGACCTGCAGAAGTATCATGAGATTTTGATAAGGCGAGGCTATAAAGAAGAAGATGTGGAAAATATTTTTCACAAAAACTGCATAAGGTTTTTGAGGGAGGCGTGGGGAAATGAGAGTTAAGTGATATGGGGTTACAAGTTTCAAGTTCCAGGTTTCAGGGAAACAAGGCTCTATAACTTGTGCAGTCCATATACCCTATGCCTAACTTGTTATACTTTATGCCTTTACAGTTTTCAAATCTCAAATTTCAAATCTCAAATGAATCACTTTTCCGCTGGCGCTGCCAAAACAGATATTACTCCTCCATTGGGAACCATCATTAACGGTGAGTTTGTGGCTTTTTACGCACATACCATTCACGATCCTTTATATTCAAAAGCACTGGTATTACAAAATGCCGGGACAACGCTTGCCATTGTGATCGTTGATATCTGTGCAATGGATAAAGAGTTTATAGTAGAAGTAAAAAAGGAAATAACTGTCCTTACCGGGATTCCCGCTGAGCATATTTTAATAGCTGCTACCCATACGCATTATGCAGGTTCTATACTCGACCTGCTGGGAGGGCCCTGTGATCTGCCATACCGGAAAAGCCTGGGAAAAAAAATTGTACAATCTGTGGTGGATGCTGTACAGCGATTACAACCTGCTAATATCGGGTTTGTATCAATTGATGTTCCGGAGCATGTGGTGTGCAGGCGATATTATATGAAGCCCGGATATAAGGCTGTAAACCCTGTTACAGGCGGGTTGGACATAATAAAAACAAATCCTGCCGGAGGTGAGGCATATATAGATAAGAGAGCTTCAACGGTTGACCCTGAATTAAGCGCAGTTGCCATCCAATCCATAGATGGAGAATGGATCAGCCTGCTGGCGAACTATTCCATGCATTATGTAGGTGATTGTGCTAATGGGACTATAACTGCAGATTATTTTGCCGTATTTGCAAGACATATCACCGCTAATTTGAAAGCCGGTGAAAATTTTATTGCAATGCTCAGCAATGGTACCAGCGGCGAAGCAAATATCTGGGATTTTTTGCAGCCTGACCGTTATCCGAAAGAAGAGCATCAGAAAAAAGAACTGATAGGAAAAGATCTCGCTGCAAAATTGAGTGAAGCGCTGCAAAATATTCAATGGGAAACCGATCCCTTGTTATCCGCATCTTTTAAATATATTACTCTAAGTGTGCGTAAGCCTTCTTCCGCTGAAGTGGAAGCTGCAAAAAAAATAGTTGCCCAAACCGATTATCGCCTCATCAATTCCGATGCAGAGGCTATGGTAAAAATATATGCAAGAGAGCAGATTTTTTTAAACGAATATCCTGATAGCATTGAGTTCCCGGTGCAGGCACTGAAGATGGGGGATATTACCATTGGTGCGCTTGGAGGTGAATTTTTTGCGGAAACAGGTCTTTCGCTTAAGAAACAAATCAATAAATATTTTACCATCACCATGGCAAACGGCTACATTGGCTATGTACCTCCCGCACATGAAATAAAGAAAGGAGGGTATGAAACCTGGCGGTGCAGGAGCAGTCATGTTAAAGAAGATGGAGAAGGAATAGTGAGAAAGGCTTTGAGTGAAATGGCGGGGTGAGGTGAAAGGTATAAGGCGTAAGGTGTAGGGTATAAGGTGGAAATGTCTCTCTTTCCTCGTTTGATACAAAACAATATATCGGAACCGCATTGATGTATGAACAAAACCTTTATTCCATCCTTAAATAAGTACATCAGCAAAGCCGGGCTTGGTTGTGTAACATTTGGAAGAGAGATCGATCTTTCCGCCTCATTTGCTATTATGGATTATGCGATGGAGAAGGGAGTCACTTTTTTTGATACCGCGGCCGTATATGGTGGTGGCGCATCTGAGGAAATTATCGGTCAGTGGTTGGGTGAAAAAGGGAAAGCCGCTGCCCATATAACTATCGCAACCAAGCTGTTGGCCCCTTTTCAGGGCGACACGATAGCTTCATCCGTTGAGCAGAGTCTTTCCCAGCTTCGCAGAGGGAGTGTTGATATACTCTTTCTTCATTCATGGCACCCTTCCGTAAACGATATAAGTGTTTTAATTGCGCTGAATGACCTTCTCATCACTGGTAAGGCAGGGGCGCTAGGCGTAAGCAATTTTAATGCGAAGCAATTGAGCGCATTGCTGCAGCAACAGGTAAATAATGATCTTATCCCGGTCTCATTTATCCAGAACAACCAGAATTTTGCTGTAAGCGATGTGAATGATGAGCTGAGACAACTGTGCCGGAATTTCAATGTGCATATTATCACCTATAGTCCTTTGGGTGCAGGATTTCTTACCGGTAAATACAGGGATGCCGTTACTCCTGATGTACGTTTTGAGATCATACCCGGGCATAAGGACATTTACTTTAACGATCGTGCCTGGGAACGTCTTGATAGATTGTTGAAAGTTGCGGAAGAAACGGGAAAGCCTGTTGCATCGCTGGCGTTGTCCTGGGCTTTCCATCAGCCACAGGTAAGCGCTGTGCTGATCGGCTGCCGTTCCACTAAGCATTTGGATCAGGCGTTTGCGGCAATGCAGGAGGATGCCGGGTTGTTGGGGTCATTAGCTGCGGAATAGATTCAAAGGGGGTCCGAACCTTTTTTGAAAAATTTTCATTCAGACAGATCGTTAGTAAGGTTAATCTGCCTGAAGATTACAAGTGGGACAACGCAAGGTTTATTTCTTCTTTTTCAGTGAAGCGCCAATTTCAAATCTAACAACGCCTTGTTTGTAAGTCTGCCGCGCTGTAAAGCCAATAGTGCCGTAAAATTTCTGTAAGACATTTTGTTTGGTATGAAATTGTATATTCGATAATGGACAATATGAAACGGATATTCTTTTGCTGTTTGCTTTCTTTGTCAACCTTATTTACTGAGAAAATTTTTTGCCAGACAGATAACCTTCCTGTTGGTGCATACCCCGACGCCATACCGGTAACCCATTTCCCTGACAGGCTACATGCTTTCGTCTGGCGTAACTGGAATCTCGTAAGTCCGGATGCAATGAGCGAAACCATAGGATGTAAAAATTCAGATATCCTGAAGATAGCGGCTTCAATGGGGCTTCCTTCCTACGTACCGGTGGATGGAGTGTTTAAGAAGCGCATATACATTACAGTTATAAGAAGAAACTGGCATTTATTACCGTATGATCAGTTACTGAAGCTGCTGGGCATGAACGCTTCAGCGCTATCGGTTGCGCTTAAAGAAGACGATTTTCTTTTCATTAAGTTGGGGAGCTTAAAGCCAAAGGTTGCGGAGCTCCGGTATGCTGCTCCCGGCCCGAAAGCCATTGCCCGGGCTGCAGTGATCAAAAAGATCGCTGAAAAGTATTTTCAGCAGCCAGCCGGCGTACCGCGGTTTAAATTTATTGATGATCTCAGTCTGGTCTCCCTGGATGACAGTATTGCTAACCTGTCTGCCCGTGATGCTAATGCCGGGCCCAGGATCGTTTATTCTTATTTCGGCATTTTTGGTGACCCCCTTTCTGATGCTTCTCAAAATCCTTACCCTGATGGATTGCTCGAAAAATTATCCCGGAGCGGGGTAAATGGTATCTGGATGCATACCGTGCTAAACCAGATAGCACCCGGCGGTAAGGATTTCCCGGAATTCGGCGCCGGCTATGAGACACGGATAAACAATCTGAAGAAAATTGTTGAGCGGGCTGCGAAATATGGTATCGGTATTTACCTGTATATGAATGAGCCGAGGGCGATGCCTGCTTCCTTTTTTACGAACCGCATGGGTATGCAGGGAACAAAGGAGGGCGATTTTTATGCCATGTGCACCTGTAACGATACTGTTACTAACTGGATGAGAGCATCGCTGGCTTTTGTTTTTAAAAATGTGCCGGGGCTCGCCGGGGTGTTCACTATTACCGCATCAGAGAATTTTACCAGTTGCGCTTCTCATGGTCACCCGGAGCTTTGCCCCCGGTGCAGCCGGCGCAGCTATGCCGATATTATCGCAGGCGTTAACCGTGTCATAGAAGAAGGCGTACATACCGGAAATCCCAATGCTAAAGTAATTGTATGGGACTGGGGCTGGCATAACCATGGGCTGGCGCAGGATGTCATTACTGCCCTTCCTAAATCTGTATACCTGATGTCGGTAAGTGAATGGGCCAAGCCCATCAGCAGGGGAGGTGTTGACTCAAAAGTTGGCGAATATTCCTTATCGGCTGTCGGGCCGGGCCCGCGCGCCATACAGCACTGGGCCTGGGCAAAGCAGGCAGGGCTCAGGACTTTCGCCAAGGTGCAGGTAAATAATTCTTGGGAACTTTCTGCAGTTCCCTGGTTGCCTGTTTTTGACCTGGTGCAGCAACACATATCGGCGCTTTCCAATTACGATATGGACGGGCTGATGCTGAGCTGGTCGCTGGGAGGGTATCCATCTCCGAATATGGAGATTGCAGACCTGTGCTTACATCATAATACGGGAGAAAAGAATGTGCTGGACAGTATTGCATCAGAGCGATATGGCGTTGCCGCAGTGCCTGCTGCACGTAAAGCATGGACTGCTTTCAGTAAGGCATTTGAAGCATATCCGTATAGCGGCAGCACGCTATACACCGCGCCGCAGCAATATGGTCCCTCAAACCTGCTGTACGAAAAAGCGACAGGCTACAAAGCAACTATGGTGGGATTTCCTTATGACGATCTTACAAGCTGGAGAGGGATTTACCCGGATAGTATTTTTATCCGCCAGTTTAACCTGGTTGCCAAAGGATGGCTCAAAGGACTTGAATATTTCCGGCAGATAAAAAATATCACGGATGATTTGCACCGGCAGACCGTTTTGTCTGATGAGCGCGTTGCAAGTGCTGCCTATCTTCATTTTGCTTCAGTAGCAAACCAGGCGCAATTTGTAGTGTACAGGGATAGCCTGGCAAACAAAAATCTTACACCCGAAGTCCGTAAAATCTTACAAAAAAATATCCATAGGATTCTCAGGAATGAGATAACCCTTGCATCTGAGCTGTTCCGTATCTGCAGGGAAGATTCCCGGATAGGGTATGAAGCTTCTAACCAGTATTATTACGTTGAACAGGATCTTATAGAGAAAATATTGAATTGCGACTTCCTGCTGGATGTTGTATTCATAAATTAGTCCGTTTGTGGCAGCAACAGCAATATAGCAGTTGTAAATTTCTATTACACGGATCAAAACTATGCCTTCCCCGGGCTTTTTTTAGGTAGCAGTAAAAGAAAAATCCTTTTTGAAAAATAGTATTAAGAATGTAAAGAAAAGTAGCAGACTTTGATTGTTACTACAATTAGATTTGAAAATGAAATTATTGTTAAACGATTCTAATTGTATTATGAACGGACAACATTTTTCTGATTTTTTAAAATTACCAAAAACTGCGATTATGATACGACAACTTCAAAAAATGACGATTGCATTTTTTTCATCAGGCGGTATGTTGGGTCGAGGATCCATCATATTGCTATTATTAATATGCAGCATTTCTCTGGCTCAGTCTCAAACCAGGGTTACAGGGAAAGTAACCAATGAGAATGGTGAGGGCTTACCTGGAGCAAGCATAAGTGTAAAGGGAGCTGCCACCTCTGTATTGACCCGGGATGATGGCGGCTTCACAATTACTGTTAATAATCTCAATGCCGTGCTGGAGGTAAGCTTTGTAGGACTTGAAAAAAAGGAAGTGCCTTTAAAGGGGAAAAGTACGGCAGATATTGTTTTATTTAACGTAAGAGGTAATGCGTTGTCTGAAGTAGTGGTGGTTGGATATGGAACACAATCGAGAGAAGCGCTGACCACTTCGATCACGAAGCTGGATACAAAAGTACTGGAGAACGTGCCTTTTGCAAATGTTGCTTCTGCCATGCAGGGCACATTATCAGGGGTGCGGGTGCAGAGTACTTCAGGACAACCCGGCGCGGCGCCGAGGGTAATTGTAAGGGGCGGCACTTCTATTAATAATCCAAATGGGGCGGCGCCTTTATATATAGTGGACGGGGTCATCAGGGCTGACCTTAGCAATATTCCTTCTCAGGAAATAGAGAACCTGCAGGTATTGAAAGACGCAGCTTCCACCGCCATTTACGGAGCGCGGGGGTCTAATGGCGTAGTGATCGTAACAACAAAATCCGGAAAACCCGGGAAGATTCAGGTAGCCTATTCATTCAATTATATTTCTTCTAAAGTGGGTAAGCTGTACGACCTGGTAAATGCAAAGGAATACCTGGAGCTTAACAGGGGCAGTGCTGTAAAGGAGCCTCCTAAAACTATAGCGGGGGCAATCGCACGGCTAAATCTTCCTATGGGCTATGGAACAGGTAATAACCTGACCAACAGCACGGCTTTTACTACGCAATATCTTACTCCTGATAATGAACATAAGCTGCAGGAAGGATGGCAGAGCATGCCTGACCCTGCGGATCCTACCAAAACCATTATCTTCCAGGATAATGATTTCCAGGGGCTCAATTATCAGACAGGCATATCGCAAAACCACTATATTTCAGTGTCGGGTGGCTCAGATAAGGCTTCCTTTCATGCAGGCATCGGCTATCTTGATAACGTAGGAACTGTAATTACCACAGGATATAAGCGCCTGAGCTTTACCCTGAACGGTGATTTTAAGGTGAGAGATAATCTTAAAATTTTTGGAAGGGTGCTATATTCTAATTCAAACCAGCGAAACTCTCCCTTTGCAACTGCTGTAACATTTTACCGTTCTGCAGGATTAGCACCCACCGGAAAAGTTTATTTTGAAGATGGTACATTGGCTCCTGGTACAAATAATGGCATTGGCAACCCGTTGTATCAAATGAATACAATGATCAACAAAAATTCGCTGGATAACCTGTCCATTATACTCGGCAGCAGTTGGGAAATATTGCCTGGGCTGAACTTTAATCCGCAGGTTTCATTGTTTAAAACGTCGAATGACGGATATTCTTTTCAAAAAGCATTCTGGAACGGACCAGTTTCGTATGTAACTACACGAAACGCCAGTGCCAGCAATTCCCGGTGGAACCAATACCAGGCAGATGCTGTTTTTTCGTATGTAAAATCAGTTGCCTCGACTCATAACTTTGACGCAAAAGCAGGGTTCTCTTTTTATTCCAGGCAACAAGCCAGCTTGAGTGCTAATGGAAGAGGAGCTTCTACCGATCTTATACCTACATTGAACGCTTCCAGCGAACCTACATCGGTAAGCAGCTCTATCAGCGATCAGATAATAGTAGGATATTTTGGAAGGCTCAATTACGATTATAGGCAGCGGTATTTAGTGTCTGTTAATGCGAGGTACGATGGCGCATCCAACCTGGGAGCCAATTACAGGTGGGGACTCTTTCCCGGTGTTTCAGCCGGATGGAATATGCATAACGAAAATTTCTGGGATGCCATGCCTAAAGAGCTGAGTTCTCTCAAGCTGAGAGCGAGTTATGGCGTGAATGGTAATATCAGCGGGCTTTCCGATTTCCAGGCGCAGGGTGCTTATGCTGTAGGCGCAAGATATGCAGGACAGGCGGCTATACAGAATACAGTATTACCTAACCCGGACCTGAAATGGGAGCAATCTAAAACATTTGATGTTGGATTGGACCTTGGTTTGTTGAACAATCGGGTAAGCTTTTTATTTGATTACTTTAAGCGCAGAACAGATAACCTGATCACAAGCTTAGCGCTTCCCCAATCAACAGGTTTTGGGAGTATACTAACCAACTTGGGTAGCTTGCAGAACACAGGTATAGAGTTTGAGGTTGCTGCAAGAGTGTTGCCGGCTGCATCTACATTTCAATGGCAGGTAGGGTTTAATGCTTCAAAGATCAAAACTAAAATATTGAAGCTGCCAAACAACGGTACGCTGAACAATCGTGTTGGTGGTGATCTTGTTTGGGATGATGGTGTGAAAGATTATGTATGGAAAGGTGGATTGCAAGAAGGCGGCAGGATCGGAGATATGTATACACTTAAACAGGTATCTGTATATGCAACAGATGCTGAAGCGGCGGCAGGTCCCAAATACACTTATATTGTTGGCGCCGATAAAACACAATATGGCGGGGACGTGAAATTTTATGATGCAGACGGCAATAATATCATTGATAGCAGGGACCAGGTATATATGGGCAATACGTATCCCGTATGGACCGGTGGCTTTAGCAACACTTTTTCCTACAAAGGATTAAGCCTGTATGTGAGAATGGATTACACTACAGGGCATACCATTTTTAATTATGGTAAACTTTTTCTTGATATGAACGGTTATTCCGATGGCAGCTTTACAAAAGAAAAATATAAACAGTCCTGGAAAGAACAGGGTGATATAGCACAACAATCCCGCTACTATTGGGGTGGCGAAAGAACACAGCGGAATAACTTTTTAGGTGTAACCGACAGGGGTAATTCTATTTTCTATCAGAAAGGAAATTTCTTATGCCTACGGGAAGTGACGTTTAGCTATATGGTTCCTGAACAGCTTTTGAAAAAAGCAAGAATAAGCGGATTGAGATTTAATTTAACTGCTAACAATATTTATTATTTCACTAAATATGACGGGCAGAATCCGGAAGAAGGCGGCAAGGATGACGGACGTTACCCGATGCCTAAGAACCTCATTTTTAGTGCAAATATTTCACTTTAAAATTAAATCTGACTGAACATGAAACCTATAAATAATTTATTTGCGGCATTTGTTGTGATCATCTCGGCTTTGTCGTGCTCTAAAACTCTTGATGTAGACCCGACGAGTGTTATTACCACCAATTCGTTCTGGAAGACCGAAGATGATGCCAAAGGGGCACTGGTAGGTATGTATATTGATTTCAGGAATATTGCGGAAGCTTTATTTACCACCGGCGACGAAAGAAGTGAGATCTATACCGGGGGTGTTTTTGGCGGCGGTACATACACTTTGTATAATAATGCTATGACACCGGATGCGCCGGGTAATGCCGATTGGTCTGTTTATTATCGTGTGATTAACAGCGCCAACCTGTTGCTGAAATATGTGCCGGGTATTTCTTTCAAGAATGAAGCAGATAAGAACCGTATTCTTGCGCAGGCTTATGCCATGCGTGCCTTTGTATATTTTAATATGACTAAAACATGGGGAGATCTTGTGATACGCACAGAGCCTACGGAAAGTGCAGATGCTGAAGTAACCCAAAAGGAAAGATCATCACAGGACGCCGTGGTTACCCTTATTAAAGATGATATTGAAAAGTCCCTGCAGCTGTTTGCCGATAAGAATATACCCACCCTGCGTAGTGTTTGGTCTAAACCCGCAGTGAATGCTTTGAAGGCCGATGTGTTTTTATGGACAGCTAAGGTGAAAAACGGTGGAACAGCCGATTTTACTACTGCGCTAAATGCATGCACGGAGGTTGAAAATGCCGATGTTCAATTGCTGCCGGCGTTTGCAGATATTTTTAAATATGCGAATAAAGGGAATAAGGAAACTATTCTTAATATTCATTTTGAAGAGCTTGAGGGAGGCAATTACTTCTGGCATATGTGGATCATCGGCTCCGCAGTTCCTTCCAATATAAGCCAGCGGGCAAAAGAACTTTTGCTACCTGTTGGGAATGGTCAGGGTTTAATGGTTATGTCTGATTTGGTGCGGAGCCAGTTTACTAATGACGACTCGCGCAAATTTGCAACATATTTTGACGTATACACATTTGGTCCGGGCGGCGATAGTACCTACTATACCAATGTTTGCTTAAAAGGTTCAGGCATTATTACCGGCGGCAACAGGGTGTTTTCAAGCGATATAATACTATACAGGCTTGGAGATATTTTGTTAATGAAGGCAGAGGCGAAGAATGGATTAAATATGGATCCTTCGTCTGAAATAAATGCAGTGCGTAAGAGAGCTTATGGTTCGGCATATAATGATCATGTTTTTGTCAATGGAAGTCAGGAAGAAAATGATGCGGCAATACTAAAAGAGCGTCTTTTTGAATTGGCTTTTGAAGGCAAAAGGTGGTGGGATCTGCTGCGGTTCGATAAAGCTTTTGAGCTGGTTCCTACCCTTCAGACGCAAACTGATAAGCAATACCTGAAGCTTTTCCCCATTGCTAATTCAGTACTAAGTCTTGAGCCGAAAGTAAAACAAAACCCCGGGTATCAATAAAGACAAAGTGGTATGCGCATTCTTTTACTGATAGCTATTTATCTGTTTGGTCAGTATAATGTATTTGCCGGGCAGGCAGACACTGTTGTGGTGCTGGAACGTTATATATCTATTGATAACGTTTGCGCATGGCCTAATCTTACTACTTTAAAAGATGGAACACAAATCATCACTATCTTTAATAAACCCAGTCATGGCAGAATGCAGGGCGATGTAGAATGCTGGGCAAGTACGGATCGAGGCAGGTCCTGGGCGAAAAAAGGGACGCCCGCACCCCACGAGCCATCAACTAACCGCATGAATGTTGCGGCAGGGTTAGCCGGTAATGACGATATGATAGTAATAGCCTCCGGCTGGTCGTTGAAAGAAAGCGGTAAGCGGGACGGTTTATATGATCTCATCTCGGTCATAAGGGCATGGGTATCCCGGTCGGAAGATGGTGGAAAGATATGGAAGATTGATAAAAATGCTTTTCCTGTTGCAGAACCGGGCTTTACTGAATATATTCCGTTTGGGGATATTTTAAAAGCAGGCGATGGAAGTTTGCGTGTGCTTGCATATAACCAGTCCAATGATAAGGTTGTTAATACAGTTTCCATGTTCAGGAGCACAGATGATGGCAGCACCTGGAAATGGTATTCCCGTATCAGTGATGGAAAAGGCGCTACGGCTTTTGCCTCCGGGCATAATGAGACTGCCTTTTTTCATACCGGAGGTGGAAATTGGATTGCATCGGCAAGGCGTTGGAAAGCCGGGCAGGCAATGGATCTGTTCTGCAGTGAAGATGACGGGAAAACCTGGAAAATGACAGGCCCGCTTACAGGAGACAACCAGCACCCCGGACATATCACACGTTTACATAACGGGGATTTATTATTAACGTTCGGGAACAGGAAAACAGGTTCTAACGGCGTTGCTGTAAAAGTCAGCAAGGATAACGGAAAAACCTGGAGTGGTACACAGCTTATTATAAGTGACCTTGCATCGTTTGATTGCGGTTATCCTGCAAGTGTTCAATTGGATGACGGCAGCATTATGACAGTATATTATGCAAATGCAGTGCCTGCACACCAAAGGTATCATATGGGAACAGTAGTCTGGCGTTTTCAAAAACTATAAAAGAGTATAGATGAAAAAAATTATTGCATGCAGTGGACTTTTAATTTTTGCATCGTTACATCTGCTTGCACGGCAGCTACCCCCGAAAGATTCAATCATTGTAACGAAGCTATGGGATAAAGCGCCGCATAATGCATTCCCGGATCTGTTTAAGTTCAAAAATTATTTCTATATCACTTTTCGCGAAGCTTCTCACCATGTAAGCAATGAAAATGACGGCAAGGTAAGGATCATGCGTTCGAAGGATCTGAAGCAATGGGGAACTGTTACATTGCTGCAGTTGAAAGACACTGATATAAGAGAAGCCCGCCTGTCTGCAACGCCGGATGGAAAAATACTGGTAACTGTAGCTGCCGGTGTCTGGAAAGACAATCAATATCTTTCCCTGGAGCCTTATGTTGCTTTCTCTGACAAGTCCGGTAATAATTTCAGTCTCCTTGAAAAAGCTGACATTGATCCTGCTATTAAACGCGAGCTCGACTGGATATGGAAGGTAACCTGGTATAAAGGAGTAGGCTATGGTGTTATGTATCAGACTTACCCGGGACACAGGGGTGGCAACTGGAAGGCTCAATTGCTCAGAACGACCGATGGGAAGAAATATGAACGTGTCCTGGAGCTGCCTGTTGACGGAAACCCGAACGAGAGTACGATTCGGTTTGATAAGAACGGGAAAATGTATATTCTCATAAGGAGAGAAAGCGATGACAAAATGGGAATGCTGGCCACTGCGGATTACCCGTACAGCGAGTTTACTTTTGAAAAGTTAAAGTGGCGGTTAGGAGGTCCCAATTTTCTATTTCTTAATGATAAGGAGCTGATCATCGGGTCGCGGTTTCATGAAGAAAAAGTATGTACCGCCTTATTTTTGACAGATTTAAATGGGAATACGAAAAAGATCATCCGACTCCCCAGCAATGGTGATTCCAGTTATCCCGGGATGGTCATTTATAAGAAAAAATTATGGGTAGTGTATTATTCCAGTCATGAAGGAAAAACATCCATATATATGGCAGAAGTTCCTTTAAGTGAATTTGAGAATGGATAAATAGTGATCCGTCAATTCTTATTAATACAACAGCTATGGCAAAATCAATAAAAAGAATATCACTCGCTATATTTTTCTTAGCATTTGCAATTATGAATATATACGCTGCACAGGATAGTATCCCCGGCGTAAGAAAAATTAAAGATGTATTGATCTATAAAGACACTGCATTTTACAGTACTTTTCCTTCCGTGGTTAAAAGGCCTGATGGTGAGCTGCTGGTAGCTTTCAGAAGAGCGCCTAACAGAATGATATTTGGTGAGAAAGGCAACAATCATGTTGATGATAACAGCTATCTTGAGATGGTAAGATCGAAAGATGCTGAACATTGGAGCAAAAAGCCGGAGCTGATATATGCGCATCCTTTTGGCGGGTCGCAGGATCCCTGTATGCTGCAATTAAAAAACGGCACTATATTATGCACCAGCTATGGCTGGCAGTCTGTCCGCCCCGATGGAATCCCCAATTTAAAGCAACCTTATTTTGAAGCTGCAGGGTATATTTTCCTGGGAGGTTATTTGGTGCGCTCCACCAACGGGGGTAAGACCTGGAGCGAAGCCATTTATCCTCCGTCCATTCCACCGGAGATCAATTATAATGCGTATGGACAAAAAGTGCCTGCCTATAACCGCGGCGCTTTATACGAGGCAAAGGATGGAAGAGTATTGTGGATCGTTGCTGCATATGACAGTCCCCGGAAGACCTCCAATTATTTACTCACCTCAAGGGATAAAGGACTGACCTGGGAATATACCGGTGAAGTGGCAAAAGATCCTAAAATAATGTTTAATGAAGCGTCGGTATATGAAACGCCTAAAGGTGATATCCTTGGTTTTCTCCGTACTGCCAATTTCGATGATCAGGCCGTGATCGCCCGCTCAAAAGATGGCGGTAAAACATTTACATGGGAGTCAATGGGTTTCCAGGGGCATCCTCTGAACGCTTTGCGGCTGCCTGATAATCGTGTGTTGCTTACTTATGGTTACCGTCATCAGCCTTTTGGTATCAGGGCTAGAATATTGAATGCGGAATGCACTGATTTCAAAACAGCTCCTGAAATAGTATTAAGAGAAGACGGTGGAAATGGAGATATCGGCTATACCTGGCCGGTACAGTTAGATAAAAACAGGGTATTGGTAGTGTATTATTTTAATAAAGAAAATGGTATACGACACATCGCAGGAACAATACTGGAGATAAAATAATTATTGTACTCCAAAAATACACAGGTGCTGTCTGCCGCAAATTTAAAAGGAACCTGGGCAACGCTGTTGCTTCCATTAAATAAGGATGATAGTATTGACTTTGGTTGCCTGCAGGAAGAACTGGATATTATTTGCGGATCAGGTATTTATGGTATATACACCAACGGAACGGCGGGTGAATTTTATAACCAGTCGGAAGCCGAATTTGACAGGATCCAGTTGCTGGTGTCCGGGAAATGCAGGAAAGCAAATATCCCTTTTCAGGCAGGAGCATCACATAGCAGCCCCGGTATATGTTTGGGCAGAATTAAAAGAACGCTTGATCTGAAGCCGGATGCATACCAGGTAATATTTCCTGATTGGTTGCCCCTGACCAATGAAGAGCAGGTTTCATTCTTAAAGAAAACAGCACAGAAGGCGGAAGGCATTCCGTTGGTATTATATAATCCCGGTCATGTTAAAGCCGTATTGCATCCTGAAGATTTTTCAAGGCTTCACAACGAGGCGCCTGAGCTGATAGGTATTAAAGTGGCTGCGAAAGGTGCAGAATGGTTTGAGCAGATGCGTGCACATGGCAAGGGGTTGGCAGTATTTATACAGGGGCATCGTTTGGCAACGGGTATTAAGGAAGGTGTGGCAGTGGGCGCTTATTCCAATATAGCCTGTTTCAACCCGTCTGGCGCAGCAGCATGGTACCGGCTGATGCTGGAAGATATAGAGGAAGCTTTATTGATAGAAAAAGAAATTGCCGTATTTTTTGAAACCTGTATATTCCCTTTTGCGAAAGCAGGATATTCAGATCCGGCGCTGGACAAATTATTGGCATTTGCCGGCGGATGGGGCCCGGTAAATACCCGGCTGCGTTTTCCTTACAAGTGGATCTCTGAAAATGATGCATCAGAGGTGCGGCGAAAGGCTAAAAAAATGTTGCCGGAAATGATCACCCGATTTTAAAATATAAAAATATGGAACAAAAATATCTGCAATCATTAAGATACTCTTTTGATAAAGATGGGTACGTATATATTCCCGGTTTCCTTTCGCCGGAAGAAGTGCAGGCTTTGAATGAGCATGTACAACGCTTTATTAAGGAAAGAATACCTGTTATGTCGACCGGTCAATATTTCTATGAAGATAAAAATGATGTTACGACCTTAAAGCAAATGCAGGATCTCGAAAAATATGATCCGTATTTTAAAACACTGGCAGTGGACAGTAAGTTCGAGACTATCGCTAAGGCTTTGCTGGATGAGGATGTGATTTGTAAAACGGTAGAATATTTTAATAAGCCTCCCAAAATAGGCAAACCTACTCCGCCCCACCAGGATGGATATTATTTTATGCTGGATCCGCAGCAGGCGGTCACTATGTGGCTGGCGCTGGAAAAAGTGCAGGAGGAAAACGGGTGTGTAAAATATGTAAAGGGTTCTCACCTCAAAGGTATGCGCACGCACGGGCGTACTTCCACTCTTGGTTTCTCACAACAGATCGTTGATTTCGGAACAGCAGAAGATATAAAAGATGAAGTTGCTTTTCCGGCCAACCCGGGCGATCTGCTGGTGCATCACTCCCTCACTATTCACAGGGCGGGACCTAACACCACCGCCGACAGGACAAGAAAGGCAATAGGACTGATCTATTGGGGAGTATCGGCAAAAGAAGACAAAGCGGCAAAAGAAAAATATATGGAGCAGTTGGCTAAAGAACGGGAAAAAGCATGATGCTTTGAGCTGTGGGCGATGGACATTTGGCGGTAATCCGGCGCTTTCAAAATAATAAAAGAGTAATAGATGAAAAAAATCGTCCGGCTTCCCAGCAATAGAGATTCCAGCTACCCGGAATGATCATCTATAAGAAAAAACTATGGATAGTATATTATTCCAGCCATGAAGGAAAGACTTCTGTATACATGGCAGAGGTTCCTCTAACCGAATTTGAGAATGTATAGATACTCGCCTGTCAATCATTATTAATTATAACAGTTATGATAAAATCAAGAAAAAGAGTATTGCTTGCCTTCTCTTTTTTACTGGCATCTGCAACGATGAATGTATATGCCATACAGGACAGTATTCCCCGCGCAAGAAAAATTAAAGATGTTCTGATCTACAAAGACACTTCATTTTTCAGTACTTTTCCTTCCGTTATTAAAAAGCCGGATGGGGAATTACTGCTGGCATTCAGAAGAGCACCCAATAGGAGGATATTCGGTGAATCGGGAAATAACCATGTAGATCATAACAGCTACCTGGTTTCACTGCGTTCTACAGACGGGGAAAACTGGACAAAGTATCCTGAACTCATTTATGCACACACATTTGGTGGGTCACAGGATCCCTGTTTACTGCAACTGAAAGACGGCACATTGTTATGCACCAGCTATGGCTGGCAACAGGTAAGAGAGAGTGGTTTACCAAATTTGAAACAACCGTATTTCGGCGATGACGGCTATATATTTTTAGGAGGTTACCTGGTAAGGTCGTTCGATGGCGGAAGGTCATGGCAGGGGCCTTATTATCCCCCGCATATAAAGCCCGAACGGAACTTTAACCCGTATGGTGTACCGGTGCCGGCTTATAACAGGGGGGCTTTATACGAGGACAAAGACGGGAGAATATTATGGATTGTTGCTGCTGCAGATAGTATAAAAAAGACATCCAATTACCTGATTGTCTCAAAAGACAAGGGACTTACCTGGGAATATACCGGCGAAGTGGCAAAAGACTCTAAAATATCATTTAACGAAGCGTCGGTATATGAAACACCTAAAGGAGATATTGTTGGTTTCCTGCGTACTGGTGATTTTGATGATCAGGCCGTGATCGCACGTTCAAAAGATGGTGGCAAAACCTTTAAGTGGGAGTCTATGGGCTTTCAGGGACATCCTTTGAATGCATTGCGTTTGCCCGATAACCGTGTATTGCTTACCTATGGGTACAGGCATCAACCATTTGGTATACGTGCCAGGATACTTAATGCGGAATGTACTGATTTTAAAACCGCTCCCGAAATCGTGTTGCGAGAAGATGGTGGCAACGGAGATATCGGTTATACATGGCCGGTACAGTTAGATAAAAACCGGGTATTGGTGGTATATTATTTTAATAAAGAGAACGGTATAAGGCATATAGCGGGAACAATACTGGAAATAAAATAATTAGCCGGTACTCCGGAAATATACAGGTGCAGCTCCGGTATATGTTGGAGTAGAATTAAAAGAACGTTTGACCTGAAGCCGGAGACATACCAGATAATATTCCCCGACTGGCTGCCTGTGACCAATGAAGAACAGCCCTCGTTCCTAAAGAGAAAAAATGTAGTATAAATGAAGATGCTTAAAGCCTACGGTAAAGAAGTTGGTAATTGCAGGGCTACTGATCTCTGAAGTGTGTTTGTCATGGGCGCAGTCATCGTGGGACAGTACCTATCGCCCGGATATTTACAAAGCGCAGCTTGAATTGTTTAAGGCTATGCCACTTGGTAAAAAGGATGTTGTATTTTATGGCAATAGCATCACTTTTTGGGGAGACTGGCCTGAATTGCTAAAAAGTAAAAAATTAAAAAACAGAGGTATTCCCGGGGATACCAGTTTTGGGCTTCTGGAATTATTGGCAGCTACCATACGGGATAATCCCGATCTGGTTTTTATAATGATCGGCATCAACGACCTGGCAAGAGGCATTCCGCAGGAGGTGATCATTAACAACTATAAACGGATCGTAGCTTTGATCCGGGAGGCATCGCCAAAAACAAAAATTTGCTTTCAGTCCATGCTGCCTGTGAATGAAAGTTTTGGGAAATTGAAAGGTCATTACAGGCGGGCGAATAAAATCCCTGTGATCAATGATTTTCTGCGTGGGTGGACGAAGGAACAGGGGATAGGTTATGTGGATCTGTTCAGTGTAATGGCAGATGAGAATGGCCGGCTAAAAGCATCTTATACCTGGGACGGGATACATTTAACACTGGAGGGCTACAGGAAATGGGTGGAAGTATTGAAGAAAGAAAAGCTCATCTGGTAGTACGTTTGGTCAGGTCGTGTTTATATTTAAATCATGTTCAATGAAAAAATGGCTGCAAGTATGGTCAATGGCAGTTGTGTTATGTACAGCCTGCAACTCCGGACAAAAAGAAAAAGAAATGTCAGTAGATGAATTGAAGAAGGAAGCCGTTGATACGCTCCGTAAAATTTTGCATGAACAGCAGGAATGGGTAAAGGTACATGCTGCAGAATTTTTGATATGGTCCGGGCATCCGGGTGATGTTAAGGAAGTGTACTTAAAAGAATTGGAGCGCTTTCGTGAGAAGCCTCAATACCGCATAGGTATATGGCGGGTGCTTGCGCAGATAAGTAATAGCGATGAAGCGGCTCAGTATAAAAAACAAATCATAAATGCTTTTTTAGATACGGTGGGCAGTGACAGGATACACGCTATTGAAACGATGGCAAAGCTGAAGGTATCTCCTTTACCTCAATACCCGGAAGTGACTGCGGCAGCGCTTCGCAGCGATGTTAAAAGCCTTTCTGCATATACACACTGGGCAATTGCTTATACCAATGAAGATTCTGCTCAATCCGCCCGGAAATATTTCCTGGAGAGGTTGCTGGATACAAAGGAAGACATATTGCAGCGAGGTATAGCCGCGTATGTGCTGCGCAATAGTGGCAACCTGGGAATGGCGGACTGGAATGCTTTAAGTAATATGGCGCTGGCATTGGCGGAGGATACTGACGGCAAGGTCAGTTTTTTCAATGCTGCTTTACTTACTGCTCCCCAGGAGGTGAAGGCAGGCGAAACATATAAAAACATCTTAGGCAGATTGCTCGATTTCAGCAATAAAAAAGATAAGGGAATAAGAATGGATATAGCGGCGGGACTATCCGTTGCAGGCGGCAAAGACAATTTACCTGTCCTTACAGGCTGGATGCGTAATGCAGACCCGATCGGTATAGCTGCAGATGATGCGGATGTGCAGTCTTCGGCAGCCTATGCAATTTTAAGAATTTGTGAAAGAATAGCTGTTAACAGTAAATAGAAATGAAGTATGGTGTTTCAGAAATCGCTCAATAATACGGATATCCAGCTTGCGGAAAGCCTTAAGGACTTTATACCCGGTGAAATATTTGATATCCATGCACATCCTTATCATGCGGCTCATTTCCCAAAAGGTGAGTGGGCGTTCCTGGATGGCATTGAGCAGCTGGGTTGTGAAGATCACCGCCATGCTTTGCAACGTTACATGCCTGCTGAAAAAATACACGGGCTCTATTTCGGCTTGCCCAGAAAGACGGCCGATCGTGATGCAATGAATGCATGGGTGGTAGCGGAAACCCGGCAAAATGGAACAGCGCTCAGTCGGCCGCTGATGGTGGTATCCCCCGCTGATGATCCGGCTAAGGTAGCTGAACAATTAAGAAGCCGTTTGTTTTGCGGAATAAAAGTGTATCACTGTTATGCAAGCAGGAAAGATACCATGAATGCGGCGTTGGTTGAGTATGCCGCTGAATGGATGTGGGGGTTGCTAAACGAGGTGGAAGGTGTATTGATGTTGCATATAGTTAGGAATGACGCTATTGATGATGTAAGCAACCAGGAGCAATTACGGAGGTTATGTAAGACTTATCCAAAAGTGAAACTGATACTGGCGCATATAGCCCGCAGCTTTAACTACCGTAATGCCCGAAGTGGATTGTACAGCGTTGCCGACCTGGAAAATGTGGTAGTAGATACCTCCGCTATCTGCGAAACAGAGTCCTTTAAGGCAGCGTTGAAAATTCTTGGGCCACAAAGAATATTGTGGGGGTCGGATTTTGGTGTGAGTGAAATGCGGGGACGTTGTATAACAACAGGAAATCGTTTTTTCTGGCTGCATCCCGAATTTATAGATGCCAAATATCAATCGCCCACTGAAAGCAATATGACGCTGGTGGGTATAGAATCTCTGTTGGCTTTAAAAGAAAGTTGTGAAGACAGTGGGCTTGACCTTGCTGATATTGGAGATATATTCCTGAATAATGCGTTAAGGCTGTTGCAGCCTCATCTGCCTTTATCCGAACAGGTATCTGTTATTGATAATAAGAGGTTGTGGGGGGCTGCCAGGGAGGTCATTAGCGGAGGAACGGGGCTGTTGTCAAAAAGAGCTGAACAATTTAATGCACATTGGCCTGTCTTTTTTTCAAGAAGTGCAGGTTGTGAAGTATGGGATTTGAATGGAAGAAAATATATTGATTGTGCCGGTGGTATCGGTGCCGTATTGCTGGGGTATGGCGATGAAGAGGTAACGAAGGCGGTTACACGAAGACTGACCCTGGGAACGTATTCTTCCCTCGTGAATCCACAGGAGTTGGAACTCGCCGACAAGCTGCTTGAGTTACATCCATGGGCAGGTAAAGTGCGCTACGCCAGAACGGGAGGCGAGGCGATGTCCGTTGCGGTTCGTATAGCCAGGGCGGCTTCAGGTAAAAGCGGGGTTGCTTTTTGTGGTTATCATGGCTGGCACGACTGGTACCTGGCTGCTAACCTTGGTGAAACCAATGCGTTAGATGGGCACTTATTACCGGGATTGCAACCCAAAGGCGTACCACGGGAACTGGCGGGCACTGCCGTTCCGTTCCGGTATAATGACTGGTCTTCTTTTGAAGCTGCAATAGACAAGCTTGGTGATAATTGCGGAGTAGTAGTAATGGAATCTATGCGCTCGCAGTTTCCGGAAAATGATTTTCTTCAAAACATCAGAAATTTTTGTTCCGGCAAAAATATAGTTATGGTGGTTGATGAAATAACAAGTGGATTACGATACGGTTATCCCGGAGCACTTAGCCGTTATAGTGTAATACCTGATATTGTAGTATATGCTAAGGCTATGAGCAATGGAATACCATTTGCAGCTGTGGTAGGACGTGATAATGTGATGACTGCTGCTGATGAAAGTTTCATCTCGTCCAGTTACTGGACGGATGGAATAGGCACTGCAGCAGCATTGGCTGTGTTGAAAAAAATAGAGAAAGAGAATATTTCTGAATCTGTTTGGGAAAAAGGAACTGATCTGCAGAATAAGCTGAAGGAAATTGCAGACAGCTATCCTTTATGTAAGCTTACTATTGGAGGAATGCCTTCTTCCCCAACATTTACTTTTACATCCTCCCATGCGGCAGCGGCTAAACAATTATTTAATGCCACAATGCAGAAAGAGGGGATTTTGGTGTCAGGGATTTTTTACCTGATGCATGCTCATGAGCAAAGGCATTTGCAAATGTTTATAGAAAGTTTTGAAAAAACACTTCAGTATATAGAAAAGTCTATTCAGGAGGGTCTTATTAACAAAGACAATGAAAATGGTTTTCAACACGGATTCACCCGCCTGGCATAATAACGTATAGTAAAATATTTCAAAAAACAATATAAAGAATAGCCGTGTTTTCCTTTCTGCAAACTTTTCCCATCTCACTATCTTCATTGGATTGGGTAGTGTTGTGTATGTATGGAGCCGGTATGCTGGGTATAGGATGGTATTATCAACGAAAGAATAAAACAAAAGAAGAATACCTGCTGGGAGGCAGAAAGATGAAATCTACATCTGTCGGTATCTCTCTTTTTGCAACATTACTGAGTACATTAAGCTATCTGACCTATCCCGGAGAAATGATACAGCATGGCCCCATCATATTTGCCGGGTCTCTGGCTTTTCCGCTTGTTTATTTTATTGTTGGGTGGTGGATAATACCTGCTATCATGAAAACAGGGGTTACCAGTGCTTACGAGATACTGGAGCAGAAATTAGGATTGTCAGTACGGTTACTTGGTACCGTTATGTTTTTGTCCCTTCGTTTACTATGGATGGCCACTATTATTTATGTGACCGTAGATGTGGCATTATATTCTGTTATTCAGTTTAATAAGGCTTATGTGCCGCTGATAGCAGCGTTGCTTACTGTGGTTACCATCATTTATACAACAATGGGCGGACTAAAGGCTGTAGTGGTTACGGATATTATTCAGTCTGCCATTTTTTTAGGAGGCGCTTTGCTAAGCGTTATGGTTGTTTGCTGGCATTTTGGCTCGGTAAGCGCTATAATTCCTAAGCAATGGCCACAACATTGGAATACATTTAAGGTCGGTTTTGATCCTTTACAAAGAACGACCATGGCTAATGCAATGCTGTCTGTGTTGGTATGGTATGTTTGCACTAATGGTTCAGACCAGATCGCGGTGCAGCGTTATCTAGCAACACCTGATGTAAAAACCGCCAGGCGTTCTTTTAAGATCGCGATGCTGTCGGATGTTTTTGCCTCCACGTTGCTCGCACTGGTGGGCTTATCCATGTTAGCGTATTTTACCAATAACGCTTCATTGTTAAATGGGAAACCCATAGTGGATCAGGCGGATACATTGTTCCCGCGTTTCATTTTAATAGGATTGCCTGCCGGAATATCAGGACTGGTAATAGCTGGGCTGATGGCTGCAGCAATGTCAAGTTTGTCTTCAGGGTTAAACAGTGTTTCTTCTGTGGTGTCGGAAGACCTGATCAATCGCTTCCGGGAAAATCCCCGGAAAGAAGATACTTTGCGGCAGATAAAGCGACTTTCTTTTGTGACAGGGATTGTTATTTTATTGCTGAGCTTTATCATTGCTGGGGTACAGGGCAACCTGCTTGATATCATTATGAAGGTGGTCAATCTTTTTGTAGCCCCCTTGTTTGTCTTGTTCTTCATGGCCTTGTTTGTTCCTTTTGCAACGGAAAGAGGTACTTTCCTGGGCGGGCTAATGTCGGTGGGGGTAGCAATAGCCATCGCTTTTTGGGGAGTATTTGGCATTACCGTATTATGGTTTATGCCAATAGCTTTAATCGCAGGTATCATAAGTGCCTTACTGTTTAGCTATCTTGAATCAGTATGGAGAAAATAAATTATCTCAATGGAAATTGTTAGCAGGGGAATCATTCCCAAGCCGGTGCATGATCACTTTAACAGTAATACCTTCCCGCAAATACAAAAGCTTCCATCGGGCAGGTGGCTGGCATTGTTCAAAGCCTCTGAAAAAAAAGGGGATTGCGCATTTATGCATGCAGTTATGTGTTGGTCTGATGATGAAGGGGTATCGTGGAGTACACCTTTTGAGCCGGTAAAACTACCGGATATAAATGGCGTGCCGGGGCAAAGCAGAACAGCCTATATACTGCCTTTGGCAGGGAACAGGATCCTGATGGTGTTGAATTGGGTGGACTGTTCGGATACTTCGTTGCCGTATTATGACCCGGCTAAAGAAACATTAAAAGATACCAGGATTTTTTATTGTTTTTCGAATGATGACGGAGCCTCCTGGTCTGTGCCGCAATTAATGACCATAGCGGGTATTAATGCACCCGTACCGTTAACCGGACCCCCGTTGATGCTTAAAGATGGAACCATTATTTGCCAGTTCGAGATCAATAAACCGGTAGGTGACCCCGGCGAGTGGATACACCGCTCTGCGATGGTTTTTTCTTATGATGGCGGCAACACCTGGAAAGATTCCGTGATCATCACGGAAGAAAAGAACATGTACTATTGGGATCAGAGACCCCAGGTGCTGGCAGATGGTATATCCGTTATTGATTTTTTCTGGACTTTAGACGGGATAACAAATCAATATAAAAATATTCATGCGAGATTAAGCCATGACGGTGGTAAAACCTGGAGTAAGATTTGGGATACCGGTATATACGGACAACCTGGTCAGCCCATTGTTGTAGAAGACGGGAGATTAATGGCGATTGATATTGACAGGTCGGTAAAACCGGTTATTACGGTGAGGATGAGTAAAGATATCCGGAATGGGTTTGATACATCGCTGATCGTGTATGAGATCAATTCGGGCAGGCAGGATAGCAAAGAAATCAGCATGAACGATGCCTGGGCGGAGATGGTGCAATTTTCTGTAGGACATCCTTCTCTGCTGTATCTTGGTAACAATGAAGCATTGGCTTATTTCTACGCGGGTGCTTCTGCTGATATTACTGATATAGTGTTTGTCCGGATTTTGGTATAAGGTAATGTGTTTCTTTTTTTAGCAGATAACCGCTGCTTAAAGCTTAGGTATAATACTGAAAAATGGTTGGTAAAATCTGCTAAGATCTAATACTGTATTGATTTTGAAGAGAGCTATGTGAAAGTCGTTTCACATAGCTTTTTTTGTGTATGAAAAATTTAAAAAAAG
>JAFDXG010000051.1 GCA_018268105.1 Bacteroidota bacterium
CCTGCGGAGGCGAGCAAGCTCGCACCGCATCGCCCTCAGTCCGGGACTTCGTCAAGCGCCGCATTAGCGGGCATGCAACGACACAACCTAAAACTATATGGGAAAAAAGACAACGAGAAAAACAGAATTCGTAAAATGGTTTGGACCTGTATTGGACGCTTTAAGAGCTTTAGGCGGTTCCGCACGACCCAAAGAAATTACCAAATGGATTGCCGAAACATTGAATTTGCCAGACGAAATAATAAATGAACGCTATGAGAAATCAGGAGTACTAAAGTTTCAAAATCAAATTGCCTGGGCGAGACAATATTTGGTTTGGGAAGAGTTGCTTGGAAGCTCAAAGCATGGAGTGTGGACATTAACTGAAAAAGGCTGGAATACGCATTTAACTGAAAAGCAAGCACACGATATTTTCATAAAGTGGGTAAAGACTTTTCAAGAACTGCGAGACAAGAAAGATGCAGTTCCCGTAGACAAGGAAGCGGAAAAAGTTGCAGAAAAACAAGAAACTGTTGAACCCGAAGAAAGCCAAGCGCCAATAAAACCGACATTAATAGAAGTACTTCAATCCCTTTCCCCGACTGGTTTTGAACATTTGTGTGGTAGATTATTAAGAGAGTACGATTTTGAAAATATAGAAATAACGCAACGGTCACACGATGGTGGCATTGATGGTTATGCAACGCTAAAACAAAATCCGTTTGTTAGCATGAGCGTTTTCTTCCAGTGCAAGAAGTATCAAGGGACAGTTCCGACGGAAAAAGTGCAGGCATTTATCGGAGTGATGGAAACTAATAAACGAAGCGTTGAAAAAGGATTAATGATAACAACAGGTTCATTTGCAAAGGCGGCATTAGAGATTGACAAGGCGAACAATAAATTGGAACTTATTGACGGTGACAAACTGGTAGAGATGTTTGAGAAAGTAGAATTAGGAGTTATTGCGAAAATCGTTTACGAGCCAGACTTGACATTTTTTGAGAAGTACCGTGAGAAGAACAGCACGACCCGCTAACATGGGGTTTTGTGCAAGTGGGGCTGAAGGAATAAACATCAGCATTTGTACTGCTATCATCAGCAGTTCAGGCAGACGGAATTCTATCAGCAAACGAACAAATAATCAACTTTTTTATTCTATATTCGGCAGACGGTTCGGGCAGACGGAACATTGAATTCCCCACCTGCACAAAGCCCTGTCCGTTGTACGTCACCCTATTGGGACACAGCGTTCCTGTTTGACAAGACTCAAAACTTTGCCATGCTGCCCCACGCTATTTTTAGCACATTGCAAGGCACACAAAACCCCAACACAAAGCCAACCTTGCAAAGAGCTAAAAATGCAAACGCACAGCCTGCCCACCCCGGCTGACAAATATCTATCAGCAGCAGCAATGCTCTTCGGCAACATACCATTTTTGGACGCCAAAGCCCACCCACCACCCAGCGGACGTGGCTCTCATAAACTACCCACAACCTGTTAGCAATTTTTAGCAACGCATAAGCTAATTTTGCCTTACTTCACGACATAACAAATTGACAGACAGTAATCAAGTAAACAAATAATGACCGCAGACACTAAGACACAGATAAAGTTCACATTTTCAGGACATGAATCCTTTCAATGCAGACACCTTTGGCTGAAAAAAGGCTATGATTTTGTGAACAAAAAAAAGTCTTTTAACAATGACGATGCAGTGGTAGAATTGGGAGTTGGAAAGAATATGGTAAGTTCCATTCGCTTTTGGATGAAAGCTTTCAACTTGTTAACACCATCAGACGAACTCACTGACTTTGCCCACAGACTTTTATCGGATGACGGTTATGACCCATATATGGAAGATGAAGGAACACTTTGGTTACTACATTACCAGTTGGTAAAAAAAGGCTTTGCCTCAACCTACTCAATTGTGTTCAACGAACTTCGTAGAGAAAAAATAGAATTTACAAAAGACAATTTCATTTCCTACATTAAACGCAAATCAGAAACAGAAAAATCATTTCAGTTCAATGCGAAAACTTTACAAGAAGATTTTTCAGTTCTCTCAAAAATGTATTTGCGTTCAGAAGCACAAAGCAAAGACAGAGAAGATTCTTTTTCAGGTTTGTTGACAGAGTTGGATTTGATTAAATGTTACAACAAAAGCAAGGAAGAGTTTTTCATCATTGAGAATTCTGAAAAAACAGAAATTCCAGACGAAATCATTCTTTTCGCAATTCTTGACAACGAGAATTTTGATTTATCGCTTAGTTTAAACACTATTGAACAAAACAACAATAGTGTAGGAACTGTTTTTGCCATCAACAAACCTGGGCTGCAAACCAAAATTGAAAACCTCACAGCAAAATTTCCGAATATGGTTTTTAACGACCAAGCAGGAATAAAAGAAATACAATTCAAAAAGAAACCAACAGCTTATTCAATTTTAGATAAATACTATGCAAACTAAATTCACTACATCCACTAATATTATTCGGGATTCGGCAAGGGAAATAAATTATATCCCCACACCAAATGCTAACCGAGTAGTGAATCAAATTGCAAATGACTTCAAAAAAGGCATTCGGTCATTCAATATTATTGGTTCCTACGGCACAGGAAAATCCTCATTCCTTTGGGCTTTGCAACAAAGTTTGCATGGCAAGAAAAGATTTTTCAATTTCAACTTACTGCAAGCACCAAAAGTTGAAGTAATAAATTTCATTGGTGAATTCAAATCAATTACAAATGAGTTTGCAGATTACTTTGAGGTAACACAAAACAAAAACCAATCTCAAAATATTCTTTCAGAAATTTTCAATCGCTACCATGCTTTAGGAAAGAAAAATCCATTACTGATTTTAATCATTGACGAGTTTGGCAAATTTTTGGAATATGCTTCACAGCATTCTCCAGAGAAAGAACTTTATTTCATTCAGCAGCTTTCGGAGTTTTCAAACAACCCTGACCACAATATTATTCTGCTGACGACTGTTCACCAAAATTTTGATGCTTATGCATTCGGATTAAGCAATTCTCAAAAACAAGAGTGGACAAAGGTCAAAGGTCGTTTTAGAGAAATTACTTTCAATGAACCTGTTGAGCAATTACTTTTTCTTGCTGCCGAACATTTGAAGCAAAATAACACAGACAAAAAAACAGAATCGGAAATAAAATCAGCATTGAGCATTGCCAAGAAATCAAGGGCATTCAACATAAACGCTGATTATGCAACGGAAGTTTCTGCAAAACTTTTCCCCCTTGAATTGATTGCTGCAAACATTCTTACACTTTCACTACAGAAATACGGACAAAACGAAAGGTCGTTATTTTCCTTTCTTGAATCAACAGACCACACGGGAATAAACAGCTTTGACAAACGTAGTAATCCGTTTTACAACGCATCATGTGTTTATGATTACCTGACTTTC
>JAFDXG010000052.1 GCA_018268105.1 Bacteroidota bacterium
AGGAATAGCGGTGGTTTTGCTATATTTGAAAGAGGAAAGAAGTTCTTTGAATTAAGCAATCACCTGGGCAATGTACTGGCAACGGTGAGCGATGAAAAGATTGGGGTGGACGCGGATAATAATGGTACGATTGATTATTATACGGCGGATGTGGTAAGTGCGCAGGATTATTATCCTTTTGGTATGGGCATGCCTGCCCGAACATTTTCAATGGGCGGGTCGGGGAGATACAGGTATGGGTTTAACTCACAAGAACGAAGCACAGAAATTGGTGAAGACTCTTACAATGCTGAGTATTGGCAGTATGATAGCCGTATAGGCAGAAGATGGAATTTAGACCCTAAACCTAACGTAGGCATTAGTTCTTATTCAGCATTTGCTAATAATCCTATATTTTATTGCGACCCATTGGGTGATACAACTGTTACCGGAGCAGGAGGTACCCATAGTATAGATTTAGATGAGAAATAAAACTCATTAGAGTTCTATAACTCCAATAATAATTATACAGTATCTGGCACACAAACTCCTGTACCAGTACAACCAGGGCAGTTGCGGTCATTTTCAAATGCATTAGGGAAGTTCAGCGCCAGATGGACAACAGATGAAAATGGAAACGCAATCTTTGCCGGGTATAAGAACGATAAAAATCAAACTTTAGATGCAACGGTAAAAGAACTAAGTGAGTTTATATCAAGCTGGAAATTCAAACTCTGGAGCTTTGGCAATTACTTAATGGGAGAGCATGATAAAGATCCCTTAGGATTTAATCTAAAGCTTACCACTACATTGCTTACGATGTCAGCAATGCAAGCGGTTGAGCCAGTTGGTTATTCGAGAGGCTATAATCCGAGTGTTACACTCTCTGAAGAATTTAGTACAATGGTATCATCAAGCCCTTACGCGGGTGTTAGAGCGGTTTCCAACTTTCTAATTGAGCAAGGAGTACCAAGAGCAACAAGAGTCCAAATAATTAATTCTTTTGAAATAGAAACAATGACCCTTAAAATAGCAGATAATAATACCTTTGGATTACGGTTCTTCGATAATATTAATGCTTACGAAAAAGGCAGATATATGTTCCCTTCGTTTGCAAATAGCACTAATCGATTTGGTTTAGCATTGCCATATCAATGGAATAGAATGACCAAGCTCACACAATTTCAAATACGGCCTGGCTCACCATACATATTTGGTAGGGCAGCAGCCCAAGGAAATATAGGAGGCGGAGCAAATCAAATATTTGTACCTAATCTTAGTAATTTAATTAAATAAATTATGGTTGATATAAACTTTAGCAGGAGATTAAATGAATTAATTGAGGAAATAAAAAGTGAAAATGAAAATAGCCACAATTCAAATCCCTCCTATCTTTATTTAATAGATAGGCTTACAAACCTTTCCATGGCAAATATAGAGAGTCAGAAAGGCGTAATAATGCATTTTATCGCAGATAGCTATAGTGGTAGTAAAAATATAGGGGCTAAGGTCGCAGAATTTATATCACTATACACATCTAAAAAAAGAAAAAAATAAATTTCTTCTTCCCCAATCAGGCGCAAGCGTCTCGCTTGTGTCCTCTCCAGGTTTCAGCCTGCAATACTACGGCAATGACTATACGCCAATAACCGGCAACAATAGTTGCTTTGTGCAAGTGTGGCTGGACATTTGTAACATCAACAGCAGTTTGCTACTCATCTTCAGTTCCAGCTTGACGGAATCCTATTGAGCAGTAGAATATATTTTGTACTTTAGTTTTTCAATTGGCTTTTGTTCCGGGCTTGACGTTCAATGAATACTACACCTGCACAAAGCCCTTTTCGTTATGGGCAAGCGTAACGCACCACACCTACGGACATCAAATTTCCCATTTTGACACCTTGAAAAAATATTTTTGAAAATTCTGTGATATTTTGACCCTTCGAGCGAATAATTAAGAAAATAGTAAATAAAACTTTTAATTATTTAAGCGAATGGAAAATAGACAGAACAAGGTCAAAATTATTGCACTTATCTCAATTCTTACCTTGACAACAGGATGTGGAATAACAATTACAAGAAACCATTACTGTTCCTGTTCCGACAAAATCGTAAAAGAACTTAATAAGAATAGGGAACAAATCAGCAATACAACATATTTATTGATAAATGAAAAGAATGGATGCAATTGAAAAAACGGAAATATTCCTATCCATTATTCAATCCAATAAAGGAATAATCTATAAGGTTACGAATATGTATTGCAAAAATGTAGAAGACCGACAAGACCTTTCTCAGGAAATTATTATTCAATTATGGAAATCGTTTGATAATTATGACGACAAATTCAAGCACTCAACTTGGATATACCGAATTTCATTAAATGTTGCCATATCCTTTTACCGAAAAGAGAATAGCAGAAGAAAAATAGCAAATCCTTTGATAAACGGAATTATAGATTTTTCTGACGATATTTTTAATGAAGACACAGAAATGGATTTGAAAATTTTACAACAATTGATTTCGCAACTAAAGGATTTGGACAAGGCACTAATGTTACTTTATTTGGAAGAAAAGAGCCATAAAGAAATAGCTCAAATAATTGGTATTTCTGAAACGAATGTAGCCACTAAAATTAATCGTATCAAAAACAACTTTAAAGAAAGTTTTTTTCAACTAAAAAATAAATAAAATGGAAAATACAGAATTGATTAGCATTTGGAAATCACAAAACGCTAAAATTGAAAAAACATTAGCAATTAATGAATTGCTTTTAAAAGAAGTTACCAACAATAAAGCCAAGATTTCTTTGAAGTCATTGATAGCATTAAAAACTGTAGGAATAGTTGCTTTTATCCTTTACATTTTGCTTTTAAGCTACTTTTTAGTCTATGCAATTTCTAACTACACCTCTGCCTTGAATTATTTTATCGTTTCAATTTCGGTAATCACTTTAGTTAATATAAAAGGGCTTGCCGATTATATAAAACATCTTGTCTGGGCGAATAATGTTAATTATGACGGAAGCATAATGGAAATTCAACAGCAATTATCACGACTACAATTATCTATCATCAAGCACGCTAAAGGAATGTGTTTACAAATTCCATTTTACACCACATTCTATTTGAGCAACAAATGGTTTCCGCAGGATGTCGGACTTGGTTACATCATTTTACAAATAATAGTGACAAGTTCATTTGTGTTTTTGACTTATTGGCTATATAAAAACCATAAACCTGAAAACTTGGACAAGAAATGGTTTAGGAATTTGATTGCAGGTTCGGGCGGAAAACCTGTGATGAAAGCAATGGAATTTTATAAAGAAATAGAAGATTTTAAAAAAGATTGACAAAAAACGCCTGCCCATAAGCGGTTTGGCTCAGCAGGAGGCGACGAATAAATCCCCTAAAGCGCAAGCATATGAATCAACTATATAAGGTTAAAAAATACCCGGGAATCAGGAGCGTCTCACTTGTGTCGTAAGTACCAGGTTTGTAATTAATTATCGAATCCGGTCAATGGTATTGACATTTCTTTCCCAATGGGGATATTCAAAACCAGGCTGCCGTGCAAAGGGTGTGACCCGGGCGAACAAAGAGTTGTTGAATTTAGATAATCGTCTATTGAAAAGTCATTGATTACTGCTTCATCCGATTTACCTCCTCGTCCAGTTTTTCTTTCAATTCTTTTTCATTCATTTTTTGAGCAAAAATTTCTACAATTACATTTTCGCCATTTACCTGAGTTTCTGTTTTGGCAGAATAAAAGTCGAACTTCCAGCTTAACGGTGGGTTTATTTGAGCAGCATATTCCAGTGATTTCTGAATATGAATATTACTGTCGCTGGTTATAGTAATTGATCTGTTTAATAACCCTTTTGACGGAATGTCGGATTTCTTAAGTCCGCTATTATCATACACGATAAAGAAATAAGGGCGGGAGGTTTCAATATTTATCATGGTATATCTTGATGAATACACATACCATGCGGTGCAGACCACTAAAAAAATAAACTCGAAAATAACCAGCTTTTTATAGGCAATTTTTGAAATTAAAAATCTGTCTGCTGCAAAAACAATGGTTAGAAAAATAATGTAAATGACCAGGTAAGTAAATATATTGTAGTCTCTGCCGGATATAAAAAACTGGACAAAGAGGTAAATGATACCCAAAATACTGATTACTGATACAGGGGTTATTTTAAAAAAGAACAAACTCATTACGAAATGATTTTCAGACGGTAAACTTGTACATAATAATCAATAGCAGGATTACATGAAGTATGACCACACCCCAATATGATTTATCAACAGCAAATGCCACATAAATGCTGCGAAAAAAGAAAATCAGGAGGATCAGAAGTCCTGCAACTCCTACCATAAATGGAGGACCGGTAATATCATTTGCCGCTTTCGGAGTATAAAGCTTTTCGGTAAAATAAACAGCCAAAAAATACAGGACATAAAGCCCCAACGTAAACAGTAACGCTTTTAAATTAAGATGCATATATATGCGTTTTCGTCAAGAACGCTTTTTTCTAATCATTTATTTTGAGTACTCTGATTGATAATATATGCTATATACTCATTTTGAGCACATTTTCAAACCGGGCAGCCGGATGTAGACTGAAACCCAGGGGAACAAGGACATGTTTAATTTGGACAATCAGCTACTGAAGCACATTCGCTTTGACTATAGTTTGATACCATTGGGGGATTTTTTTTCAGACAACCATGACAATAAATATAAGATTCTTCGGGTATTAAACAGGGACAACCCTCTCTATGCATGAAGTTGGGTTATCAACGTTTCGGTTTACTGGTTTTCCATAGCTTTCCCTTTTCAAAACGCCATACAGATTGGTGATTGGAAAGAATAAGTGGGTACATTGGTACCATTATTTATGGAAACAGGCATTACACCCATTAGGTTACAAAACCGTAAGGGAAAGAAATAAAAATTACACTCCTTAAACAGAATATAACGATGCAGAAAAATTTTTATCCCCTTCTTTTATCCTTTCTTATTTTTTCCTGCCAGCAGGCAACTCAACATGGAGATGCCGATTCAAAAAATAATGAGCCAAAACATGTTACTGTGTACTTTAAAGAAGGCCGATTCGGTGGTTGGCCGGCGAATAACGGAATATGGAATTGGGATAATGAAATTTTAGTAGGTTTCGCAAGAGGATATCATAAAAACCTGGGACCTACTATGCACAATATTGACCGTGAAAAGCCGGAAGAGTCAATGTTTGCGCGCAGCCTGGACGGTGGTGAAACCTGGAGCATCGAAGATCCATCCGCGGATGGTATTTTAGTGGCCCGTGGACCCAGCCTGCATGGTACAGAACCGAAATACGCCAATCGTAAAGAGCCTGTTAAACTGACTGAACCGATTAATTTCAAGCATCCCGATTTTGCAATGACTCTTCGATTTCTAGATTACAATAGCGGCCCATCGGTTTTTTATTATTCCTACGATCGTGGTCATAACTGGAAAGGTCCATTTACACTGGAAGTATCAGGGAAGTCGAATATCCTTGCCCGCACGGATTATATTGTACGGGATGGTAAAACCTGCCTGGCTTTTTTGTCTGCCTCCAAAAGCAATAATGAAGAAGGCAGACCGCTTTGCGCCATTACCCGTGACGGCGGGTTAGATTGGAAACTGATTACGATGATAGGACCGGAGCCAGTTGGTTTCGGTATTATGCCCTCCACTGTGCAGCTTTCAGATAATGCTTTCATAACCACCATCAGACGCAGAGAACCCGATCATCGCTGGATAGATGCCTGGTCGAGTTCCGACACCTGTAAAACATGGACCTTACTCGACCCGCCTGTAAAAAACCTCGGAGAGGGTAATCCACCATGCCTGATAAAATTAAAAGATGGCAGGCTATGTCTTACCTATGGTGTACGGGCAGAACCTTTTCGCATTGCAGCCCGCCTAAGTGAGGACAATGGTAAGAGCTGGTCTGAGGAAAGGGTATTAAGAGATGATGGTAGTGGAAGAGATATCGGCTATGTTCGTTCTGTTCAACGTCCCGACGGAAAAGTGGTTACATTGTACTATTTCCAGGATAAACAAAAACCAGAAAGATATATCGCGGCTACCATCTGGCAACCATAAACGAAATAGCCATTATTACAAGGCGTTAGCGTATGGGGTGGTTATGCCAGAGAAAACGTGATTACTATTTTGTGATTCATCCATTCACATACAGCTAAATAGTGATTGGCCAACTGTTATACCGTGCAAAAGTATTTTAGTTCAGGCAATGGCCTTGTAATGAGGTTTAAATACTTCAATGCGAGGGGTAAATAGATGCAAATCATTTAGACGGTACGAGCACCGCTATAACGCAGACACCAGATCTACCGAAATAACGCCTATTAAAAATACCCGGAAATCAGGCACCTCGCTTGTTCCGATCATTCAAAGACGGTTAATAATTTTGACATTTAATCATGAGCTGCAAATAGGGCCTGCTCACTAACATACGATGCCTTATGAATTAGGGAAGAGGGATAGTTCCCGGCTAATTTCAGCAAGTTGAAAGAGGACAGATTGTATGGATATCATAAAGCCCCGAATGCACGAATATGTAGGGGAGATTCGTAAACGATTGAAAAAAAATTGTGTGATATTTCTGTATAGGATTTGATCTGACAATATCATCGCTGTAAGGATTGGTAATAATACATTCAAAATGTTTGCAGTTTTTAGATTCAAAGTCTAATTACATGTATGTTATACTCAAATGCACTGCAAACGCATTCGTGCTTTTGTGGCAAGCCATGTATATATGCCTGGTGATTATGATAAGTTTTCTTTTATTACACTAAGTCACCTGTGGAGTTTTTAAGTAAAAAAGGTAAACAATACCCGCACTCTATTTTTTTCCGGCAAAAGATGCGGGATAATTGCAGACCTGTTCCTTTGCACCATGCATATCCCGTATCCAGGTATCAAACTCACGTTTTCCTTCTTTTAATACTATGACACGTCCACCCAGGTCAGGGTTATGCTGGTTTCGGAGCTTCGATGCACGGCCGTACGCAAGGGCTAAATCGTAATAGGTAACTATATAATCATTGTAATGATCGTGTCCCGCAAATGTCCCCATTACAATTGCTTTTTTATTTTTCATGGCAAGTTCATACTCCGGAAACGGAATATGGAAAAAAGCTATTGCAGGGTAGGGAGTACCTCCGTTGGCCATGGTATATGTTTTACTTTTTGCACGGTACCATTCCACCTGATTATTTGTAAACCACCCCCAGCCACCAACCCTGGGTTTTAAAGTGCTGTAATCATTAGAATCCATAAAATAGAGTAATGCTTCAGTTTTGTTGTCTCTTTCCGAAACAGTTAATATAAAATTGGAATTGCCGTCGGTTTCTCCTTCATCTTTATTTAAACAACCGTGCTGGCTTTGCAGGAACTTAGCCAGGTCTTTTCTTGAAATATTATGTTCAGAATCGTGATTGCCAAACACCATCACCCAGGGTACTCCCGCTTCCTGAAATGCTTTCACAAACATCATATATCCCTTTTGCGGATTATCTTCTGTTACAATATCCCCGGTTATTACCACCAAATCCGGATTTTCTAATTGAATAATTTTTTGCAGGTATTCAAAAATGCCAAGGTTTTCTCCCCTGGAAGTATTAACATGGGTATCAGTAAACTGAATAATTTTAAATTCACCGGAATCATTAAATTTTAATGCAGCATTATTTTGTGCCGAAACTGTTCCGACCAGTACCAGAAAAAACCAATTGAAAAAAAATTGTTTCATTACTAAATTGAAATTGTTTAAAAAGATGGACAAGACCCCAGCGGTTATTTGTCAGGATTTTACTTCTGAATTTTTTTGAGGTGTTTCCCTCATTCAATGAAATTTTGTTTCTGTAACTACAAAATTCCGAAAATAAATCATTATCTGTTTGAATGAGTAAGCAAAAGATATTCTGTAACGATAAACTGATGACAAATAGAACATAAATCAGTGCAGGCAGTTTCCGGATATTTTATTGAATAATGTATTTTTATGATGCCGTTATTTTAACCGGCAACAAATTCGGGTACAGAAAGCAGAGCTTAAAGATGAGCTAATTTATGTACTGGATTCCTGAGTTTTAAAAAAAGGTATAACCCGGACTTATACGAGAATGCATAAACTAAAAATTAATTATACTACTTTGTTTCGTTGCTTAATGTGTACTGTTGTATTGACATTTAAGCAATATGGCAACTCGCAAACTTTATCATACCCCACTCTGCCGGAAGCCGCAACTTTACTCAGTCAGTATATTCAGCAAAAATCATTGAGTGGCAATGAAAAAGAAGCAAGTGAATTTTTTGCAAATATCTGCCGTAGTAAAGGTTTATTTGTTGAACCCCTTAATTCAGCCGGAAATCAATACAATTTTTCCGCGTCCCTATGTCCTTTATCTGATCAAAAACCTAATATTATTTTTCTGAATCATATTGATGTAGTATCCGAAGGCAATATAAACAACTGGCAATATTATCCTTTTTCAGGTCATATTTCAGACAGTATTGTTTGGGGAAGAGGTGCAATTGATTTGAAAGGAGTAGCAATAATGCAATTACTTGCCATAGAACGTGCAAAAAAATGGTTCCCGGACAATCATTTCCCTTATAATATTACATTACTCTGTGTTGGATCTGAAGAATCCAACAACCAGGGAATAAAAGATGTGATTGAAAGCTCATTTACAAAACTAAATCCTGTTGTAGTTTATGGCGAAGGCGGGACGGGAATATCTCAGATATCAATAGCAAACCCTGAACAATCTTTTTTTTGTATTTCAATAGCAGAAAAAAAAGCTATCGGATTAAAGTTAAGTTTAAATATAAACACATCAGGCCATGGGTCTGTGCCACCCTCTGTTTATGCAAACAAGGTAATGATTCAGGCACTTCATCGCCTGCTGAAGTCAAAAAATAAATTACACTTTGATGAAATCACAGTAGATTTTTTTAAAACTGTTGGTGGCTACGAGAAGGGAATCCGAAAGTTCGTATTAAGACATCCACGGATATTTAAACCCGTTATTCAAAAAGCATTAAAAAAAGATCCTATTCTACTTTCCATCATCACTAATACAATCAGCATTACCAATATAAACAATACTCCGCTTCCGGTTAATCAAATTGCTCCCGAAGTAGAAGTACTGCTTGATTGCAGGCTTTTACCTAACACTGATCCCGAAAAATTTATTGATAACCTTCGCAAACAACTTCATTCAAATGACATATTAATTACTGTACTTAAAGAAACTCCAACTGCCCCTGTAACAGAGAAAGGTGAATATTATACTCACCTGAAAAAAGCTATTGAAACAGTTTTTACCGGCAGTGTTGTTTTGCCGGTATTAATACCCGCACATAGCGATAATAATTTTTTAAGAAAGATGGGGGTTCCGGTATATGGTTTAACACCGGCACTATTGTCAAATACACAACTACGCTCAATTCATAACAGTAATGAACATATAACGTTTCAACAACTACAAAAAGGGATAGAAGTGTATGAGAACCTTTTAAAAAATATCACTACTCATATACCTGAATCTCACTAAAATTTATTTCAATCTAAAAAAAACTGAGGGATCTTCAACATTCATTAGCATAAAATATATTAATAAATACAGGGAATCACTAATACGTAAAGCACAGTATACACTGATTACCGAATCCTGCCCGACATAATGGTGGTGCCCAGCCCAAGTAATGCGACCAATGCAAAAGACAATCGCAAATTGCTGATTTCGGAAATAAAACCAATCACCGGTGGACCAATGAGAAAACCCAGAAATCCGATAGAAGAAACAGAAGCAATTGCCACACCGGGTAGCATATTCTTAGATTTACCGGCAAGGCTGTATGCCATTGGCACTACCGAAGAAGTACCAATACCTACTATGAAAAAACCAAGTGTTGCAGCAGGCACATTCGGAAACACAACAGCAATAGCCATACCTGAAATAATAAACAACCCGCTCATTTTTAATATACGATGAATGCCAAACCGGGTTATCAAATAGTCTGCTGTAAAACGACCTGCTGTCATGGTAAACATAAATGCTACGTAACCAAGACGCGTTAAATCTTTTGGCGCCTGCACAATTTTTTCAAAATAAATACCACTCCAGTCAAACATGGTGCCCTCGCAAATCATACAGGCAAAGGCTATGATACCAAGTTTGATAATATACCTGTCGGGTCTTACAAATATTTTCTTTTTTTCTTTACCGGTAAGATGTGCATCTCTCGGTAACATAAATTTTCTTGCAGACAGCATTAACAGCAGCCCTACACCACATATTATACAAAAATGAATAAACGGCGATATATGCCTTGCTATCATGAATGTGCTGATAACCCCTCCGGTAAACCCGGCCAAGCTCCATACGCCATGAAATGATGCCATAATACTCCGCCGGTAAAGTCGCTCTACACCTACGCCCTGGGTGTTGAGCGATATATTGGAAAGGTTACCGCAAATGCCAAATAAAAAAAGTGCCAGCAGTAGTTGCCAGGCAGTAGTAACACTACCAAGCACTAACAGCATAGACGGGTACAGGCAGGCAGCTATAGACAAGACCCTGCGACTACCGAACCGGCTCACTAAAAATCCGGACAGTGCCATTGCCGCCAGTTGCCCTACCGGTAGTGCAAAAAGTATGGAACCCAGTGCACCATCGCTGAGTTGCAGTTCACTTTTAATATCAGGTATACGGCTTGCCCATGTGGCAAAACTCAGTCCCTGAATGAAATAAAAAGTACTTACGCCAATACGAAAATAGCGTTGTGTTGTAAAAGAAGAAGAAATAATCATTTTTGCCTGTGGGTTATTATCAATTGATGACAGCAATCAATAATGCAGGGGACAAAAGTAAATTAATTATAAGTGACTCTTAAAGTTTGAAATTAGCCATTTTTATAGGAAATTTAAGCCTCACTTATATATCATGCAGGAATCTACACTTATTATCTGTTATATTATCGCATCTGTTACCTTCATCCTCGGATTAAAACTACTCTCCCACCCTGCTACAGCGCGAAGGGGTAACCTGATTGCTGCAGCAGGAATGATATTAGCTGTTGCCGCCACAATTTTTTTATATAAAGATGAGAATGGAAATGCATTACATAACTATAGCTGGATATTTAGCGGTATTGCAATTGGTGGAATAATTGGCATACTGGTAGCCTTAAAAGTGAAGATGACCGCAATGCCGGAACTGGTTAGTTTCTTTAATGGAATGGGTGGCGCCTGTGCGGCATTGATCAGTATAGTAGAATATAATCACCTTGTGCATCATGCCGCAGACGGAACATTACCGGGCGGGGAACTGCTGATTATATTACTGGGACTAATTATTGGCACAGTATCCTTTACCGGCAGTATGATAGCCTGGGGCAAACTAAACGGAAGTATAAAAAACTTTGACTTTAAAGGTCAGCATATTCTAAACCTTTTGCTAATGCTGATAATAATTTGCACCGCAGGCTGGCTGATATACCATTCCGGGCTGAGCGGGTCAGAAAATGCAAATCACAGTTTACTGCCATTTTATATTATCCTGGTGTTGTCAGTTGTTTATGGGGTGTTTTTTGTTTTGCCTATTGGAGGTGCAGATATGCCGGTAGTAATTTCTTTGCTCAATTCATTCACGGGTATTGCAGCGGCCTGTGGTGGATTCCTGTATGACAATAAGGCGATGCTAACCGGGGGTATACTTGTCGGCGCCGCTGGTACTTTACTGACCATTCTGATGTGTAAAGCCATGAACCGCTCTCTGCTTAATGTATTAATAGGTTCCTTTGGCGGAGATGTTCATAGCCAAACTTCAGATCAGCAACATGGCACCTATAAAGAAATATCGGTAAGTGATGCCGCAATGGTAATGAATTACTCAAAAAAGATATTTATTGTTCCCGGTTATGGATTAGCAGTAGCACAGGCTCAGCATGTGTGCCATGAGCTGGAAAAATTACTGACAGAAAGGGGAGTAGATTTAAAATATGCCATTCACCCGGTGGCGGGGCGTATGCCCGGCCACATGAATGTGCTGCTGGCAGAAGCAAATGTGAACTACGAACTTTTAGTAGAAATGGAACAGGCAAACCAGGAGTTTGCCGACACCGATGTAGTGCTGGTACTGGGTGCAAATGATGTTGTGAACCCTGCTGCCAACACTGATCCTGCTTCACCGATATATGGTATGCCGGTGTTAAATGTAGAACTTGCTAAAACTGTTATTGTAAATAAACGAAGTATGAAACCGGGATATGCCGGTATAGAAAACACATTGTTTTTTCAACCAAAAACTTCGATGCTATTTGGTGATGCAAAAAAAGTTTTGCAGGACCTTATCGCCGAGATAAAGTCGTTATAGAATAACTTTGTGCAAAATATTCAGCTACACATTGAAGATTCCTGAAGCATTCTTTCATTCTTTACAGGGCATACCGGGTTTTGACAGACTTGCCTTTGAAGCCATACATCAATCCGGGGAACAGGTTACATCTGTGAGATTTAATCCCTTCCGGAAAAAGTTACATAATAGTCAATGGATACCGGCAGATTTGCAGGACAAGCGTAAGGCACTTCCCGAAATTAACCCTATACCCTGGTGCAAAGAGGGTGTTTACTTATCAGATCGTCCCGTATTTACGCTTGACCCCATGTTTCACGCGGGTTGTTATTACGTGCAGGAAGCCTCATCAATGTTTATTGAGCAGGCAGTTAAAACCTGCTTCCCCGATCATTCGGTTACCCCTTACCGTGTACTCGATCTTTGCGCTGCTCCCGGTGGCAAATCCACACATCTTTCGGCACTGTTTCCACAGGGGCTTGTTGTAGCCAATGAAGTCATAAAAACACGTTCGGGTATCCTTGCAGAAAACACAGTAAAATGGGGGCATGATAATATTGTGGTAACAAATAATGATGCATCTGATTTTAAAAAACTACCCGGTTATTTTGATTTGATACTCGTTGATGCTCCCTGCAGTGGTAGCGGTATGTTTAGAAAAGATCCGGACGCCGTGGCAGAATGGTCGCTGCAACATGTGGAGCATTGCAGCAGACGTCAACGCCGCATACTGGAAGATGCCTGGGGCAGCCTCAAAGAAAATGGCATTCTGATCTATTGTACCTGTTCTTATTCAAAAGAAGAAGATGAAGATATAGCGGACTGGCTTGCCGGGAAATATGATGTGGAGAGTATAGCTTTGCAACCTGCGACAGAATGGGGGATAATTGAAACTTTCAGCGAACAAAAAAAATGCAGAGGATACAGATTTTATCCGGACAAACTTAAAGGCGAAGGATTCTATATCAGTTGCCTGCGAAAAAAAAATACTGAGACAGTACACACAGTCAAACCTAAAAAGTTTAGTTATGTTTCCGTCTCCGAAGCTAAAATTATTTTCCGTTATACCCAACAAAGCAGTTGGCAATATTTAGCTATACACACACAAGACGATATCACTCTAATTAACCCCAGGTGGCAGGAAGATTTGTCTGTACTTTTTACGGCATTATATATAAAAAAAATGGGGATTAGAGTGGGCAGGCTCATCCGGGATGAACTGATACCCTCGCAAGAACTTGCCCAGTGCTGTATACTTTCCCAAGAAATCAACACCCTGGAGCTTCCGCTTGAATCCGCTCTGCAATACCTGCGCAAAGCTGATTTTTCATTTCAAAAACAACCTAAGGGTTGGTTGCTGGTGATTTATAGCGGGTTCCCTCTTGGCTGGGCAAAATCATTAAGCCACCGGATGAATAACTATTATCCGCAGGGGCTGCGTATATTAAAACATTGATTTTCACGTTATATAACCGATCTGTATTTTTTTCTTATTTTCGTATGTGCTGAAAATAAAAGATATCTGATGAAAAAATTGGGATATATACTGATTTTATTGCTTTTTACAACCGGTATTGCTGCGCAAAATTCAAATCTGAATATTCATAATGAAAACGGGAAGTTGTATCTAAAACATACTGTTGAAGCAAAAGAGAACTGGTATAGCATTGGCAGATTATATAATATTAGTCCGAAAGAAATTGCACCGGCAAACGGACTTACCTTAAACAGTGGCTTGGAAATAGGTCAACAACTTAAGATACCTCTGACAAAAAATAATTTCGCACAACAGGGTGTTGCTCCTGCAGATGAAATCTTCGTTCCGCTTTATCATACAGTTGAACAAAAAGAAGGATTGTTCAGGATAGGACAGAATTTTAATAAAGTATCGGCAACTGAATTAAAAAAATGGAATAATCTTGATGCTGAAAATATTAGTATAGGTCAGCAACTGGTAGTTGGATTTTTAAAAGTTAAAAAAAATCAATCGGTACTTGCGCTGAATGGTGTCAGACGCATAGACGAACCCATAAAGACTGTTCCATCCATTGTAAATTCAGAAGCAACATCAGTTCCAGTAACTTCACAGGCTTCTGCAGAACCTGCTAAACCTGTAGCAACATCTTCCACTCCTGCACAGCAAAAAGCAGCAGAGATCAATACATCGTCAACTTCACCGGAGGGATCGGGCTTTTTCAAAAACTTATATAAGCAGCAGGCTTTATCAAACAGCGCTTTCAGAAGCGAGATGGGGGCTGCATCAGTATTTAAGAGTACCAGCGGTTGGCAGGATGCTAAATATTATGCGCTAATGAATAATATTTCTCCCGGAACGATAGTACGTATAACCAATCCGGCAAACAGCAAAATAATTTTTGCAAAAGTATTGGGGGAACTACCCCCTGGAAAAGAAAATGACGGATTATTAATTCGCATCAGCAATGCCGCAGCCGCTGAGCTGAAGATTAATGAAAAAGACTCCAGGTTCCCCGCCGAAGTATCTTATGCTAAAAGCTGATACTATTAATTGATACCTGTTCTTCTACGGCCAGTGCACTTATCTTGTTGGTGCGATATTCTTTTCTATAATAATTTTCCCCCTAAGGCTATCAATCTTCTTTAGATCAATTCCCAACGAGGAAACGTGCTCGGCACGGTTACCGGAAATAATAGCACCGGAAATCCGGTTAAAATAAAATGCAGAAGATGTAAAAACATTCTCTGCCCTGTTGTTGGTGACAGTAACATCACTATTCCAGGTATCGGGCCATTTGTTGTACATGGGGTCTACACAATATGCATTGTCAGTACAGTTATATACTTCATTGCTGTCAATAACTGATCCCCTGCTGCTACAATCGAGCCAAATACCTTTTCTTACATTACAGATATAGTTTTTACGGATTATCAACCCTGTATTGTCTGAGCCATATATTCTGATTCCATCATTATTGCCAAGTTTAGTTTCAGAAAGTAACAGCTTGTTTGACACAATACAAATATTATTGAATGATTCTCCAATAACAGCACCTACTTCTATACAATTTTCGTATACCCCCTCGGTCACCGTGTTGTCTCTGATGACGATTCCATCTGCATAAGCAGATATAGAAGCATAAGATCTTTTACCATCTGTTCTATACCGGCTGCTCTGAAATTCGTTTTTATAACTTATAAGTCCGGGTGATTGCAATTTTTGCCCCCTTTTAGATATATTCAGATGACGGTTATAACGTATAATCATACCCGAAGAATCTCTATAGTCCTGTATTACTATTTGATCAGCGTCCCAATTAGATGCGCCGATACTCGTAATTCCGTCAAAAGTATTATTCTCAATAATTACATGCTTTGGGCTAACCTTACCACTACCGAGTATTCCCCTCGCCACCCCGGTAACCCCTGCATTAATATCAGAAAAAATACAGTCATGAATATGCAAATAATCCATCCCGTCTCTGAAACGTATACCTGCTACCTGGATCCTGGTTGAAGCGCTTTGGGCAGCCCCTCTTATCTTGCATCCCGAAATCTCTACATTCGTTTTATTATTCAAAATTTCCATTACCCAAATCACCCTGCCGTTGCCATCGAGATTTAGATTTTTTACTGAAACACTATCTTTAACGATCTGCATCATTACCATTTGTTCAACTGCAGTATCTGCAATGGATTGGAGCGTTGTATTCCCATATTCTCCTGTCAAAGAAGAGCTAACAACTAAAGGATGAGAAAAAAAATATTTTCCTCCGGGTATGAATACAGGCATTCTTTTACCCGCTGCTTCCATTGATTTTTGAAGTATTTTATCAGCCCGTCGTTCATTATTTTTTAATCCATACCAGGTAGCCGGAAAATATTTACCCGAAACATTAATATTAATCAGCGAAACGGTTGTGTCAAATAGCTGCCTGTCGTAAGGCGCCTCAATTATTCCTCCATTAATCCGGGCTTTACCTGTGAGTACTACTGATCCGTCAAAAGAAAGTTTTTTTCCGGGAGTTATATTTACATCGCCATTCAATTGCAACCGTGTAAATTCAGGTGCATGAAAATAAATTGTTTTAATACCAGGGTTTGAAAGATATGATTTTAGAGTAAATGTTACATCGTCCTTTGCAGACAATTGGTTGACAACTTTTACAAAGTCCACAGTAGCAGAAGAAATGATACTTTGATTACTCTCTGCAATTGTTTTAAAGTATTTTCCACCGTCCAAAAAATTCCCAGGTAAAGTATGATATACAAACCAGGTTAAAAAAAATACTATACCAGGAAAAATCATTGTCTTCATAATAATAACACTATTACCTCATCGCTAAGGTAAAGTTGAAAATACATGTTGAAAATTTATTGAACTTAATTTAACCTGTTGTTATCAATCTCCGGTGCAATATTTTTTTAATCCACCGGATACCGCAATCCGGCTTTTCTCCTGATCTCATCAAGGGTTTCCATCAGCAGCAGAGTATCTGCATGGGTCATTACCGGGCTTTCCGTTAGCCCTTTACGTAAGCAATCACCGGCATGAGAAGCTTCGTAATGATACCCCCAGCCTTCTACTTTTGTTACCTCTACTTTTTGTTTTGTGTCGTACCGGCCCGGATAAAATTCGAGGGTAGTATCCGGTGCATAAAACCTGTGTCCCAGCAAAAGCCTCCCTTTATCGCCACTAATATTTACTTCGGTAGGAAGATGAGATGAATACGAAGAAAAAAGCTGGGTAATTGCTCCATTATTATAACGAAATATAGCGGCACATTGTTCGTCTACACCTGTAGCAGCAGGCGTCATCCATGCATCAATGGCATCTGGTTTTCCCAGCGCCGACAACGCAAAAAAGACATTGTAAATACCAATATCAAGTAAAGTTCCCCCACCCAGAGCAGGATCGTAAATACGGGGTGCTACCGGAGGCTGGGGAATAAATCCAAAGTTGATCAATACGTTGTTAATTTTACCCAACCTACCCGATTCAATAATCTGCATCATCTTTTGATATGAAGGAATGAATTTTGACCATAACGCTTCCATCAGAAAAAGCTTTTTTTCTTTTGCTGTAGCAATCATTCTGGCTGCCTGTTGTGCATTTATAGCAAAAGCCTTTTCACATAGTACTGCCTTATGGTGTTGCAGGCAAAGCATCACATGTTCAAAATGAAGCCCATGCGGTGTGGCTACATATATAATGTCAATATCTGATACACGCACAAGGTCTTCATAACTATAGCATATTCTTTCTGCGCCAAACTCATTACCAAAACTATCTGCATTTGACTTATCCCGTGAAGCCACTGCACCAAGTACTGCATCTTCAACCAACCTCAGGTCGGAAGCAAATTTGCGTGCAATGCGCCCGCAACCTAAAATACCCCAACGTATAGTTTTATTCATTTGCAAAAAATTTATGCATTAATAGCTTTGATCTGATCATATTCATAAACATTACTTCCGCTTTTGCCAGAAAGAGATGCGTTAAACATGGCACGTGCTACAGCTTCAGCCTTCACCGGCTTGTATTTACGCCAGCCACCTGCAAACAAAAAAGAAATGACAGGAAAAACCATTTGCGCAAATTTTTCTTCTGCACGCTGATCTTTCCTTCTGCCCATTAAAAGAGAAGGACGGAAAATGTCCAGTGTGCTATATCCAAAAGAAGATATTTTGTCTTCCACTTCTCCTTTTAGCCGAAGGTAAAAGTTAGAAGATCTGCTATCTGCGCCTATTGCTGATACAAAAGAATAATGGTGATACCCTTTTTCTATTCCCCATTTTGCAGCATTTACAGCTATATCATAATCTATCGAACGATATTTTATTTTATTACCATTCACTTTTTTCATAGTGGTGCCAATACAGCAAAATATTATATCTCCGGTTTCCAGCGCCTGATGGTAATTTTCGGTATTGCTGAAATCAACTACGTGCATATTCAGCTTAGGATGAGTAATATCTACCGGCTTCCTCACCAATATATTTACCTTTGCATAATCCCTGCTATTCAAAAGTATTTGCAAAAGTTCATTTCCAATTAAACCGGTTGCGCCAAGAAGTACGGCTGTTTTTCCTTGCATGTTTTTTGTTATTTTGTGCCGGAGATATAATTATGCAAATTCAGGAAAATTTTTCGCTAAAACAATATAATACATTCGGTATAGATGCGAAGGCAAAACAATTCTCGTTTTTTTCAACATCTGATGAACTGGCAGACTTACTGGAATATAGTAAAGAACCACCGGCCTGCATTCTTGGAGGTGGCAGCAATATACTGCTCACTAAAGATATTGATGGAACAGTTTTGAAAAACGAGATAAAAGGCATTGAAGAAACCGGAGAAGACGACAACTATATATATGTGAAAGCTGGCGCCGGAGAAAACTGGCATCAATTTGTACAATACTGTATTGGGCGCAACTGGGCAGGGCTTGAAAACCTCTCGCTGATTCCCGGCAATGTAGGAGCATCACCAATGCAAAATATCGGAGCATATGGAGTAGAGATAAAAGAAGTGTTTAACAGCCTCACGGCCTTTCATATTCACGACAGAACTATTCATACGTTTACAACCGGCGACTGCGAATTTGGTTACAGAGAAAGTGTTTTCAAAAGAAAATACAAAAATGAGTTTGTGATTTTGCGGGTAACTTTTCGTTTGCATAAATCACCCGTTTTTCATACAGAGTACGGAGCGATCAAAGATGAACTGGAAAGAATGCAGGTTTCATCACTCAGCATCAAAGCCATTGCCCGTGCAGTAATAAATATCCGCACTGCGAAGCTGCCCGATCCCAAGGTCATTGGCAATGCGGGAAGTTTCTTTAAAAATCCTTCAATCCCACATTCGGATTTTTTGAGATTAAAAGAGAAATTCGATAGTATAGTTGGATATAACAATCCTGATGGCACCGTAAAACTTGCAGCCGGCTGGCTGATAGAACACAGCGGCCCTAAGGAGGGTATAAGCTGGAAAGGATACCGTACAGGAGACGCGGGCTGCCACGCCAAACAAGCATTGGTGTTGGTAAATTATGGCAATGCTTCGGGAAAAGAAATTTTTGAATTGAGTGAAGCAATAATGCAAAGCGTAGAAAAAAAATTTGGTATAATGCTTGAGCGGGAAGTGAATATTTACAGGTGAGATGGATAGAACAATAGATGAAGCCTTCCAAGCCCAGATTTAGCAATATGTACCAAAATCTGCCTGAAGAATCTTATGCTCCGGTCAAATCAGACACTTACCTGCCCGAAGCGGAACGTACTGACGAAACGAAATTAACCGGGGGTTAGCTCTAACGGGATTCAATATTCATGAGTCGTCAGGTATGGCAACGATAGCCTGAAATGCCCATTTTTCATACTACTACGCTGAAGTTTTGCTACTCTAAAATTTGACTTTTACAGGATCAGTCAGAGTATATACCTCAATAATGACATGTTAGTTTTTCTGGTTTAGTTTTCTATATGCACGTTCAAAAAACAAAGGGAACACCCAAATAGAAAAAAAAGCTGCACAAATAACCCCACCGATTATAACACGTGCCAATGGCCTGGAACTTTCTGATCCAATTCCAGTAGAGATTGCTGCAGGAAATAGCCCAACAGCATCCATAAAGGCAGTCATTATTACAGGGCGGACTTTAGAATGTACCCCCGCTTTGATAGCGTCCCACAATGTTTTATGCTGTCGTATTTTAGCAGGTTCCAGATTGTGCTTAATATCGGTTATAATCAAAACCCCAAACAGGATACATATCCCAAAGAGAGCAATAAACCCGATCCCGGCTGAAATACTGAAGTTTGTTCCTGTAACAAATAATGCAATTATTCCACCCACAATGGCAAAAGGGACATTTAAAAAAACCAACAATGAATCTTTGAAATTGCCAAACATTGTAAACAATAGCAAAAAGATTAATAACAGACTGATAGGAACAACTTGTTGCAAACGAAGAGTAGCTCTTTGTGCGTTTTCAAAATCACCCTGCCAAACCATTGAATATCCGTTTTTGAGTTTCACTTCATTCTTCATTTTCTCCCGCGCTTCTTCTATAGCACTGCCCATATCTCTTCCCCTTACCGAAAACTTAACCGCAGAATATCTTTCATTATCATCCCTAAAAATAAGGCAGGGACCGGTTTTGGTGGTAATAGTAGCAATTTCTTTTACCGGCACTTTAGACCCACTCTCTGTAGGTACCATCAGATTTCCAATATCTTCAGCCGATTTTCTGAACTCTTCAGGAATACGTATTCGAATATCAAATTTCCTTATTCCTTCGAATAACTGGGAAGCAGCTTTACCCCCTATTGCCATTTCAATAACCGCATTTGCATCTGCTGTGGCAACTCCGTAAATGGCCATTTTATTTTGATCAAGATCAATATCTAATTCCGGCTGTCCTATATTATAAATAACGCCAAGGTCTGCGATGCCATCTACCTGTGCCAGTACATCACGTACTCTTTCAGCGCTGTTTTCCATATACTCTAAAGAGTCACCAAAAACTTTTACCACAATGGAGCCTTTTACTCCTGACACAGCCTCTTCAATATTATCTGATATCGGTTGTGAAAAATTCAGTTTAGCGCCAGGTATTACAGAAAGTGATTTGTTCATCTGCTCAATGAGGTTCTCTTTCGTAATTCGCGGTTTCCAGGATTCTTCCGGGTACAATAATATATCGAATTCATTATTGTAAAAGCCTGTAACATCGGTGCCATCATCGGGTCTTCCAGTTTGAGATACTATGTTCCTGACCTGGGGGAATGCTACAATTTTTTCCCTAACCTGTTTGGCTACTTCTACAGATCTGTCAAGAGAGACACTGTAAGGTAATTGCACACGAAGCCAAATGGAACCTTCATCCAGTTCTGGAAGGAATTCAGATCCGAGAAATTTAAATGAATACAGCCCGATAATGATAATACCAATCGAGGAGATCATTGCCAGCCTCTTGTTCTTTACACTAAAATCAAACCCCTTCATCATCAGGTTAGTCATTGCATGAACAATTGGATTGTGTTTCTCACGCACATTCTTGTTCATTAGTAATCTTATCAGTACCGGGACTAAGGTTAGGGTAAGTATCAATCCACCAAGCAGAGCAAACCCTAGGGTATAGGCCAATGGGGAAAACAGCTTACCTTCTACCTTTTGAAATGAAAAAATAGGAACTAATGCCGCAACGATGATGAGCTTGGCAAAGAAAATAGCTTTTCCAAGCGATGCCCCATCACGCTTTATGAGCCCCAATTTGATCATCTTATTAAACCGGTCCATCCCAAGCACTTTCCCTTTTTCATCAAAAAGGACAAAAAGCCCCTCCACCATTACAACAGAGCCATCAATAATAATTCCGAAATCTATTGCTCCTAATGAAAGTAAATTGGCCGACATGCCCATTAGTCTTAAACAAATAAAAGCAAAAAGCAATGATAAAGGGATGATAATAGAAACAATTAGTGTAGCCCTCCAGTTAAACAAAAAGATGGAAACCACCAGGGTAACCAGCAAGATACCCTCTATCAGGTTATGCATAACGGTTCCCGTTGCAAAATCAATAAGTTGCTCCCTGTTATAAAAAGGAATAATCTTAGTATCCACCGGAAGTATCTGGTTGTTGATTTTATTTACTTTTGCTTTCAAGGCAGAGATAACCCTGCTTGGGTTTTCACCTTTTCGCATCAGCACAATAGCCTCAACTACATCATCCTCATTAGTTATAGTACGTTTTCCTGTGGAGTCTATTATTACATCTGTTCTTCCCACATGACCCAGTCTCGGAAGGTTGGAAATTTTAACTTCTGCAACATCTTTTATCAGAACAGGCACCCTGTTTACATTCTGAACAATAATATTTTTTATATCGTTAATATCATTCAATAAACCTATCCCTCTGACCACATAAGCCTGATCATTTTTGTTGACAATATCACCTCCAATATTAATATTGCTTTTGGCTACAGCATTGTAAACGTCAAGGGGATCAATACCAAGTGTAGCAAGTTTCCCGGGATTTACCTTAATTTCATAGGCTTTGGTCTCACCACCAAAACTTACAACATCTGCAACACCCGGAACTGATCGTAAGTGGCGATCTATAACCCAATCCTGAATGGTTTTTAGTTCTCTTACATCCCTGATATTGCTTCTTAGTGAATATCTGAATATTTCACCGGTAGGGCCTGTTGGCGGTTGTACTTCGGGGGTAACACCTGCGGGAAGATTTGCATTACCCAAAAGGTTATTGATTTGAATTCTTGCCTCCTCATAAGTTACACGGTCTTCAAAAATCAATTTTACATATGACAAGCCAAAAATACTTGTTGAACGAAGGCTGGTTTTTTTCTGCACTGGGTTCAGGGAAACTTCTATGGGGATAGTAATAAACTTCTCAATTTCTTCTGCACTCCTTCCAGACCATTGAGTAATAATTGAGACTTCGGTATTGGTAACGTCAGGAAACGCTTCGATGGGCATATTTTTAAAGGTGATAATACCCCCTACCAGCAAAACAAGCGTAGCAAATAATATAAAATACTTGCGTTTTAATGAAAAGGCAATAATTGCCTTTAAAACCTTGGACATGAAATTCTTTTTTTCGAATTATGAATTTAATGCACTGTAAATGAGTAATGCATTTGAACCAATTACTTTATCGCCTGATTTTACAGCTCCCGATATATAAGTTTGTTCCCCATTGCTGCTAAGAACCTGAATTGGGGTAATCACCACATCTGAAGGACTTTTGTAAACCAAGACAAAATATTGACTATTTTGGAAAATTACTGCACCCGAAGGCACACACAATGATTCCTGGTTTGTTTTACTTATTACTTTCACACTGGCAAACATCTGAGGTTTCAAAGCATAATCGGGATTTTGCAAAACAATCCTCACTTTCATCACTTTGTTTGTAGGATCCAGCACATTAAATAATTTATCTACCCTGCCATGAAAAATCCTGCCAGGATAGGACAGTGTAGTAATTTCAACAATGTCGCCAAGATGTATATTGCCAATATTAGATTCGTACACATTGGCTAATACCCATACATCTTTCAAATCAGAAATTGTAAACAGGTTACCGGCATTATCGGGTCTGATGGCCATATCATTATTCACCAGCCGCTCCACAATAAAACCGCCAACGGGAGCCTTTAAAACATATTTGCCAGTAGTGTTACCCCCATTTATCCTCAATATTTCATTCGCCCTTGTCAATTGTGCCTGAGCCTGGTTGTACATTTCACGTGTAGCAAGCATATCCTTTTCCGATACCAGCCCGCTTTTGTACATATCTTCAGAGGCATCCAGGTTTTTTTTTGCAATCAGTAAATTGGTCTGAGCATTTACAAGATCATTGGCATAGCCAGCCATCTCGCCACTGTTGATAATACCCAGAGACTGTCCTTTTTGTACGTAATCACCAAGCTGGACATTTATTCCGCTAATTATTCCGCTCACAAGGGGCAAAATTCTTGCTACCCTTTCTTCGTTGAATGTTATTTGTCCCGTTAGCGTCAGCGAACTCACAACAGGCCGCATTTCTACACTGTCAATCTGAATGGTTTTCAATAATGAATCTGAAATCACAAATTTCTGCTTCGTATCTGCACCACCAATATCATCTTTACAACCGCCCAATATAGTAACCCCGGCTACAAAAAATAAAAAAATATTTATCCTGAACATATTTCAATATTTGATTTATTGGTTAAATATTATTTTCCCAATTGAAAAATTTAACTGTTCAATTGAACTGATTTTGTTGAATCGTAATTGGTTCATCTGGAGAACATTCTGTTTATAGGAATCATAACGATCAAGAAACTCTAATATGGAAATATTTTTTTTCTCATAATTGTATGTTACCTGTTCAATTAATTTTTGCATTACGTTTTCAAATTCTGGATCGAAACTCCGTAAAAGCTTTTCCGATCTGATCGCCGTAATATAATTTGTGGTTACATCATTCTTCACTTTCACAATTTCACTTTCGTATAGTGTTTTATTTACATCTACCTGAATCTTTGCGTTTTTGATATTGCCCTGGTTTCGGTTGAAAAACGGCAGAGGAACAGAAATGCCTATCTCGTTGAAATTTTTTATATATCCCCCCAGGTGATCATATCCTGCGCTTACAACAATGTCCGGTACTGCCATAGCCTTTTGCAATGATAGGTTTAAATTACTTTGAGCTATTGTTGATTGCAAAGCCTTCAGGTCAGGCCTGTGTACCAGGGCAGAATCAATTAGGGACTGATAACTTGAGCCGGTTACCACTTCTTTATTAAGGTCCGAAACCGGCGCAACAATAAGATAGCTTGCCGGATTAGCAAGTATCATACTTTTAATTTCACCCTGAACCTGGTTAATACCCGTTTGCAGATTATCGTATTCTGCCTGAAGGGTATATAACTGTGACTGTATTCGTAACAATTCCGCCTGGGCTATATAGCCTTTTGAAGCAAGCTCACGGGAAGCAGTCACAATTTTTTGCAGTGATGTAATTTCGACCTGGTACACTTTAGCAGATTGCTGCCTGTAATAAATGTCATAAAAATCATTTCTCAGAATAAAACGCAGTGTACGCAACAGGTCATAAAACTGGTATTGCGCCACTTCAATACCCGATCGTGCCATATCAATTGATTTGCTCCTTTTTCCCGCAAGTTTGATCAATTGAGAGACTTGTACAGATCTTTCCGAATCAAAGAAAGTATGAGTAGTGGGATTGTAAAACGCATTTGAAAAATCTATCTCCGGGTTATCATAAAGCCGGGCAGTAATCACAGTCGCTTTGGCCGAGTCTATACTGAATTTCTGGGCCAGCAGGTCAAGATTATTTTTTAGAAACATTGTTTCTGCTTCATTCAGCGTAAGATGAAGTGTATCTGTATATAATTCCGAAATCTCTTGGCCGTATGAAACAAACTGATATAAAATGATGCTTACAAGTATCAAAAATTTCTTCATTGTTGATTTATTGAAGACATAACTAACTTTAATCCTAGTTTGAAATTAGAATTATACTATATAATAATTACAATAATGACAGGCAAGTCTATATTGTATATTGAAGTGAAACCTTATACTACATCTGGCGGGGGGACTAATATATCATAGGATGTTTTTATCACTTTCCCTGTCTTACACTCAACGAAAAGTTGAGAACCGGCATTTTTATAACATTTATTTACCTTCTCATACATTACTGAAAAAGTGTATTCAAAATGGGGGACACAGAAAGTCTGACCATTATCATCATTTTCGTCATCAGAGCAGTGGTCATATCCTATTTCAGTCAAAATCAATTCGGCGATACTTGTGATGTCGTCATACTGTTGCCCCTGCTCGTCGTATACATCCATAACCGGCACCTGTGGCAACAACATCGAAGTATTAATATGCACCAGAAATAATATGAATGCAAAATATCTTTTCATCTAAAAGCAAATATATAACTGAAAACAAATTCAGCTATCAGTAAAGTCTATAATTTTTAATGTTAAGCAGCTCATTCGCAAATCATTAACCTACACTAAGCATAAATTAACACAGACAAATACATTTAAAGGAGTCCAATCCTATAATCTATAAAGTTTTGCCGGAATTTTCCCTGTCATAGCACGGTATATGTGTTCCGGGAATTGCCCTACATTCCGGAAAATAGTACGAGGGAAACTATTTGTTTTTATCATTTCGCCCTTGTCGTCTCAGGTTTCATTCACTTTTAGCCATTCATCTCTTTATCTGTCAATACCCTTCCTGTTCAAATCCGTCTTCATCCTCAAAGGAAGATGTCTCCCGCCCCATATTCAGCATGGAGCCCATCAGGTCTTTAAATTCAATTTTTCCGTCCAGCACTTTTTTGCTGATTAATGAATAACTGGATAAGCCGTGCAATATCAGTTCCATCAACAGGGCATTCTCTTTTTCGTTGGCATGCGGAAAGGTTTTTTTTACCAGCCCGTACAGACCGTCTACCTTGTAGAGCAGTTGTATTTTGTCCTTATCTTTTACATTAAACAATATATTCAGCGAATTACCAGCATCAAACCAGTTAATGATCGTTCGATACGGGTTGTGATTTTCGGAAGAATCTTTTTGTGAGGTTTTTCTTTTCTTCAGAGCATCCGGATTGGGGAAATATTGAATGAACTGAGTGCGGATGGCTTTATTGAGCAGGTTGAATGCCACCTGGTAGGGACCCTCCTGTTCGCCTTCATATACCAGTTCCACCTTACCCGTAACCGAGGGGATGATACCGGTAAGATCGGATATCCACACCTGTGTATCTTTTTCTTTATTGATGATTGCTCTCCTTTCGGCAGCGCTTACTGCATTTTCGAATGCAGCTATAGGAAGTCGTGCAGATACCCCGCTTTTCTGATCTACCAGCTCGCTGGCGCGGGCTTCAAATGCTACCTGCTCTATCAATCTTTTTACCAGGTCGCTGATCTTTACTTTTTCTGTTTGTTCATCAATGATATCCGCTTCCTGTTCGGTGATAGAAAGTGAGTCTTCAATATTTTTAGGATAATGGGTGAGTATCTGGCTTTCTATCCTGTCTTTCAGCGGCGTTACTATTGACCCCCGGTTCGTGTAATCTTCGGGGTTAGCCGTAAATACAAACAGAATATCCAATGGCATTCTCAATTTGAATCCCCTTATCTGTATGTCGCCTTCCTGCAGGATATTAAACAAAGCCACCTGTATCCTTGCCTGGAGATCGGGCAATTCATTAATTACAAAAATGCCCCGGTTGCTCCGCGGTATAATACCATAGTGAATCACACGCTCATCCGCAAAGTTGAGTTTAAGGTTTGCCGCTTTGATGGGATCAATATCTCCTATCAGATCAGCGACGCTCACGTCGGGTGTGGCAAGCTTTTCTCCGTACCTGTCATTACGATTCATCCATGCAATGGGGGTATCGTCTCCCTTTTCAGCAATCAGTTGCTTCGCGTATTGCGTTAGAGGTTTAAAAGGATCGTCGTTGACATCGCTTCCGGGTATCACCGGAATATATTCATCCAGCAGGCTGACCATCTGCCGTGCCATACGGGTTTTGGCCTGCCCGCGCAACCCAAGAAATAATATATTATGCCGCGAAAGCAGCGCCCGCTCAGTATCGGGAATAACACTCTCTTCATAACCTATAATACCTGGGAAAGTTGTTTCACCTGATTTAAGTTTTCGAATCAGATTATTCCTGATTTCTTCCTTTATCGTCTTGCTTTTATAACCCGAAGCTTTCAACTCACCGAGGGTATTAATGGTAGGAATATTCATTACAATAATGTCTTTAAGTTTTTTGTTTAGAGATTCTGGTTTCAGGTTTGTCGTCTCAAATTTCACATTCTCATTATTCAAAATTCACTCACCCTAATACACCGTTTTCCTTTTCCCGGATTCAAAATCTTTGAAAATAAAGCTCCCCAGATTATCAAGTGATGCAAAGTAGGCTTTACCATGATTAGTTTCCGTAAATTCCTGCACAAACTGCTGCAGGTAAGGATCTGTTGCAATCATAAAGGTAGTGATGGGTATCTTTAATTTTTTGCATTGAGCTGCCAGATTGATACAGCGATTGATCACTTTGCGATCGAGTCCAAAGCTGTTTTTATAATATTTTTTCCCAATTTTCAAACAGGTAGGCTTGCCATCCGTTATCATAAAAATTTGTTTATTGGGATTTTTTCTCCGCCTGAGAATATCCATTGCCAGTTCTAAGCCAGCCACTGTATTGGTATGATAGGGGCCAACCTGCAAATAAGGAATATCTTTTATTTCAATAGGCCACGCATCGTTTCCAAATACTACAATATCAAGCGTGTCTTTTGGATATTTGGTAGTGATCAGTTCACTGAGGGCCATCGCTACTTTTTTAGCAGGGGTAATCCGGTCTTCGCCGTACAAAATCATCGAGTGTGAAATATCTATCATCAGCACTGTGGAGGTTTGAGATTTGAAATCTGTCTCCCTTATCTCCAGGTCGTCTTCCTGCATTTGCAACTGCTCAATACCATGATTGATTTGAGCATTACGAATAGAACTTACAAAATCAATCTGCTCCAGCATGTCGCCAAACTGGAAGGGTCTGGTTTCAGGATTGATTTCATCTCCTTGTCCGGGCTTATGTGTCCGGTGTTCTCCTTGCTTTGTTTTTTTCAGCTTGCCAAAAATTTCTTCGAGGCTCCTTTTGCGAATACTCTTTTCGGTTTTGGGGGTGATGTGGATTTCTCCGGTTTGTTTATTCTCATCTATATATCCTTTCTCCTTCAGTTCATCAATAAAATCTCCCAGCCCGTATTCTTCATCGGTAAGCTGGTACTGTTTATCCAACTGTGTCATCCAATTCAATGCTTCACTCACATCTCCACTGGTATAAGTAAGCATTTGCATAAACAGATCGAGCAACTGATCAAATTTGGATTTACCATTTTGCTGCGGATCAAATAAAGAAAACTGATACCCAAACATAACTACTCCTTTTCAATATACACAAATGCAGGAGGTAAAATACTGAAGTGGGAAACAGGGGAATGTTGACTACCTCCACATATCATTTGCAATTTAAGTATTTTTTATACAACCATCAGGTTGCGGCAAACGGTATGACTGAATATTGTCTTTTGATTGTTGTTCAATTTTACTCCCATTGATTTATCAAAGTCCTGAATTTCTTTAATTTCAATGGTAGCGCCAAGCGTCAAACCGAGCGAATCAAGAAATTGCAAAAAGGAAGGATCATGGCTGGCGACCCCTGCCAGCTTATATGAAGTATTGAGCCGCCCATCAGAAAGCGGGATTGTTTTAAATACAGGAAGTTTTCCATTAGAGTCTGGTATCGGTTCCCCATGAGGATCAAACTGGGGATGTCCAAGCATTTCATCTACACGATCAAAAAAACGAACAGATTGTATATGTTCTATTTGTTCAGCAATATCATGCACTTCCTCCCAGCCAAGCCCCATTACTTTGGTCAGAAAAAGTTCCGTTAACCGATGCTTCCGTAAAATAATCAGTGCCTGTTTTCTGCCAGCGTCTGTCAGTTCTATTGCTTTATACTTTTCATATTTTATAAACTTTTTTTCAGCCAGCTTTTTCACCATACTGTTTACCGTAGGCATTTTTATATTCAGGCTTTCGGCAATATCCTTCACGACTATCTCCTGTTTTTCCTGGGATAACCTATATAAGGCTTTCAGATAATTTTCCTCTGTAAGTGAAATCATCCGGCAAAAATATCAAATCATTTAGTAGAAAAAAGCACTCCGGGAAATCGAGTTCAAAATACCAGGTTCATCATTTGGTAAGTTGCATAAAACCTGTACTTGCAGTATCTGCAATGCTACCGTCATTTTTTTTATATATAAAATAAGCAGCTAAATCTTTTCGTCCTTCCACAAACTGCATTCCTTTTACGAGTCCCATCGCCATTAATACATTATCATAAGCATCCGCAGTCATTGCATCCGCAGCATATACGGTTACGCTGATCAACTCGTTTTGAATAGGATACCCTGTAAAAGGATCAATATTGTGACTGAATTTTTTTCCGTTGCTCTCATGGTATTGCCTGTAATTTCCTGATGTGGTGATGCCGCCACTATCAGGGGTTATAATCTTTTGCATCACCGGCATTTCTATAGTATAATCACCAGGTGCTTCTATACCAATTTTCATCTTTTCATTTCCGGGTTGTTTTCGCCCCTTTATCCTGATTTCTCCACCGACCTCTACCAGATAATTCATGATTTGACGGTCTTCGAGAAAACCCGCTATCACATCCACACTATAGCCTTGTGCAATTCCATTTACATCTATAGAAATGCATGGTGTGTATTTTATTAGACGATGATTTTTAAGTTCCAGTTTACCGGAACCTACACAGCGCAGTAGCGATTTTACTTTCGCAGAATCAGGATACCGGCTGACTTTTTTAGCTCCAAATCCCCAGGCATCTACCAGCGGCATTACCGTTATATCGAATAACCCATCAGAGGCCTTCCAGACCTCAAGTGATTTGGTTATCACTTTTTCAAAATGATCATCTAATACAATATCTTTTTTTGCACAGTTAAACTTACTGATCAGTGAGTACGGTTTATATATTGACATAGCTCTGTCGAGTACAGAAAAGATACTGTCAATTGATTTTTTCCTGACGATGCTGTCTTCTGCATAATAGGTGATATGCCAGGAAGTACCCTGAGCAAACCCCGACAACTGTATTTTTTTTAAGGGTTGATGTTGAGAAACTACCGGAAAATGCATGAAAGCATATACCCAATACCGGAAGATCAAAGAGAAAACAGCCAACATAACCACTAATGAAAACTCTTACCAATAAATGCAAGTGCATCTGTAATTCCGGTACGCCAATATTCCCAGCTATGATTGCCGTCCCTTACCCGGTATTCGTGCCGTACCAGTTTTTTTCTTAAAGCAATATGCAGCAATGCATTTCCATTAAATAAAAAATCATCATCACCACAATCAATCCAGTACCTTACCTTGTTCAGTTCTGCTCCCGTTTTTTTATTTATTATGCTTAGGATTGAATTGTCGTACCAGGCTTTGTTCAGCCGTTCCTTCCCTTTTAGCCCTTTACCATATAATGGTCCTAACATGGTATTCCATTCCATATCGGGCATCATTTGTATCTCTTCATCGCTAAAAATACCGGCACTTAGCGGAGCAGCGGCAGTGAAAAGTTCAGGATATTTCAGGGCATAGATTAAAGTGCCATAGCCGCCCATAGATAATCCGGCAATGCCCCTGAATCGCTTTGCGCTCCTTATCCTGTATTTTTTTTCAACGGTGGGGATAAACTCTTTTATAAAAAAGTCTTCATAATCTTCTTTCCCGTCGTAAGAATTAATATACCAACTTGAATCTGCGTTAGGCATTATTATTATCATTGGCGGGATTGTACCATCGGCAATGGCTTTATCCGCATAACGGTCTACTTCGCCAAACTGAAACCAGGCAATATTATCATCCGTGTATCCGTGCAGAAGATACACCACCGGGTAATTACGTTCAGAATAATCATAACCCGGAGGTAAATACACACTGTATTTTACATCTCGTTTCAATATTTTGCTTTCAACGGTATTTTGCTCTATTATTTTCCCCTGAGATTGAGAATATAAAATGGTTGTGGTAAACATTGCCAATACGGCGACAAACAACGATTTCCGCATCATAGTATTTAATTGGTTTTATATGGAATAAAGCCCTTTGGCCCTGATTTGAAAAAGGGTAACTCAACAAGCAAATCCGGCGTATCATTTTAGTTTTTGGGTTCAAAGTGGTAGCTCAGCACCCGCTCTTCAAAGTTAGCCAACGTGTACACTATTAGCGTTCCGTTACGCCGCTTGTATGTGTACCTGTTCCTGTTTGTTCCTGTTTCTTTTTTGTTCGCAGGGCCAAACCATTTTTCGAGGGTAAACTTTGAGCTGTTGTATATTTGAATTTTATCAATCTTGCTTTCGCTGATTTTCTTTTTAATATTATCGGTATTGCCGGATACCGGTGTAAATATTTCGGGACGGTATAAAAAGCTACTTATGGTTCGTGAACTATCAAAACTGACGGTAAGTGTATCACCAAGATAACCGTATACATACCGTTCTCCCCTGTCGCTTATACTATTCTTAGCCGGGTTGCCAAACAGTTTTATTACTTCTGCAGGAGTAGTAATTCCCTTTTCAAGCTTACGCACACTTTCTTCAGGTATAGGGTGATAAATAGCAAACGGGGTTTGGGATGGTTGATATTTCCTGCTGCATGCAACGACAAAGATTAGCAGAATTCCTAAAGGCAGTAAAACTTTTTTTAACATACGAAAATAACTTTCTTGCAAAGGTATCACTTCCTATCAGGAATAACTGGCACATTCTTTCATTTCCTTTTCGGTATAGGCCAGGCCATATTGTTTCAACACATCATCGGGCACGCCATTCCACTGGTTAGGCTGGTTGCCCACATATCCAATATCATCTATCCCCATCTTAGTGGTATAAAAACCGGTACAGGTAAGATCGCGCATAGTAGAAAAAAACGATACCCCCTGCGACATAGAAGGTTTTGCTTTTTTCGGATATGCAATATCATCCACCACCTGTATCTGCTGATCGCGGCTGCAATCTTTGAAATTCTTTTGAAACCTTAACTGAGTTTCCCTGTCGAGCCATCTCAGTCCACCGCGCATGGGCACCTGATAATCCGGCATATCTTTTACAATAAATTCAATGAACTCGGGAACTTTAGCATCCGTAGCGCTTCCGCTTACTTCATCTTTAGGGATAATGATATCTGCAAGGATGGCAATGGTTGCCATTTCCTGTGTGGTAAAAAAAGTGGTGGAAATTACTTTCTTGTAATGCTCAATTTCCTCCGGTTGTCTTGCCGGTCCTGCAGCGGCATCAGCCGACGAAACAGATGTTGCTGTGTTGGCCGATGTTTCCTCTTTCTTGTCTGGCAATTTACAGGCATCCAGTAAAATAGAAGTGGATACTGATCCAACTCCTATTATTTTTAAATATTTTCTTCTGTCCATAATGCATTGTGTTTTTTATTGCCACCGGAAGCAGATGCTTTCGGCAGCGTTTATACAATACTGTTATAAATTCTGTTTTTTCAGTTCGTCAATGATATATTCCGAGGCACGCATGGAAAGCGCCAATATCGTCCATGTAATATTCTTATCGGCCTGAGAGGTGAATGCCGCTCCATCCACTACGAAAAGATTTTTACAATCGTGTGCCTGGTTCCATTTATTGAGGGCTGAGTTTTTAGGATCGCTGCCCATTCTTGCCGTGCCACCTTCATGTATGATTTTGCCTGGCGCCTCAAGCCCATAGTTATTTTCGGGACCATCGTTTCCGCCCCAGGTCACTACGGCACCCATATTATGCATAATCTCTTTGAAAGTTTCTTTCATGTGTTTGGCCTGTTTTATTTCGGCATCACTCCACTTTACATTAAAGCGCAGTACCGGTATACCATATTTATCCACTACGTTAGGATCTATTTCGCAATAATTATCCCTTCGTGGTATTGCTTCGCCTCGTCCACCCATCCCTACACTGGCTCCGTAAAAGAACCGCTGATCTTCTTTTAACGAAGCGCCATAACCACCAGCTTCTTTCTTTTTCCCGTTCACGGGATAATCACCATTCTGACTTTCGATACCCATTCCAAACCCATAACCCGGCATACCCATACCACCCCAGTATTCAATATGATATCCGCGGGGAAAATCCAGTTTTTTATTGTCGCCCCACCAGGGTGAATACACATGCATACCGCCAACACCATCTTCATTGTAGCGTTTTCTTCCAAACAATTTGGGGAGGTATCCGCCAAGTGATGCACCGGTAGAATCATGAAGGTACCTGCCTACCACATCACTGGAGTTGGCCAGCCCATTAGGATGTGTTTTTGATTTTGAGTTGAGCATCAATCTCGCAGATTCGCAGGCACTGGCAGCAAGTATTACTACTTTTCCACTTACCTGGTATTCATTCATATCTTCTTTGCTCACGTAAGAAATACCAGTTGCCTTACCACTATCATCCGTGAGCACTTCGCGGGCCATAGCATTGGGAATAACATCAATGTTGCCGGTATCAATAGCAGGATTCACTAAAACGGAACCACTGGTAAAGTCTGCATAGAACTGACAGGACCTATTGCATTGCCCGCAAAACACACATACCCCTCTCTCATTATTGATTTGCTTGGTGAGCATGGAAAGGCGACCTGGAATCACCGGCACTCCTGATCTGGCGGAAGCATCTTTAATAAACAACTCATGAAGCCGTGGTTTGGGTGGGGGTAGGAAAAATCCGTCGGGATCATTTTCTAATCCTTCATTGGTGCCAAATACTCCAATCAATTTATCTACCCTGTCGTAAAATGGTTTTATATCATCATAACCTATTGGCCAGTTTTCACCCAGTCCGTCAATATCTTTTCTTTTAAAATCTTTTGGACCAAAACGGAGAGAAATCCTACCCCAGTGATTGGTACGCCCGCCCATCATACGGGCACGAAACCAATCCCATTCAGTACCCGCTGCTTTAGTATATGGCTCCCCGTCTATCTCCCAACCACCATAGCAGGCATCAAAATCGCCAAAAGGCCGGTAGCGGGTACTAGAACCACGACGAGGTGATTCGTAAGGCCATTTGAACTGGGTTACATTTTTTTTAGGATCGAAGAGTACACCGGCTTCCAACAGACATACTTTTAAACCGGCTTTGGCCAGAATATAAGAAGCCATACCCCCACCGGCTCCCGAGCCCACAATAACGACATCATAACTCTTTGGTTTTTTTTTGATTTGGAAATCTCCCATAGCAAAAAATTAAATTAATGTTCTTTAAAAGTGTAGCCCTAAAAGTAGTACATTATCTAATAACCTAAGAACCGTTTTATAAATTCATTTGCATTATCACGGTATTAATTTTTTTCTTAAACAGTTTTAATTCTTTTTGCTGCATCAGGATAAAACTATTCTCCTCAAGTCTACCCCAAACACTCTCCATTTCTTCTTTATTATCAAATACCATTAGCCGGAAGGGATTAGTATAATCTTTTGCCCTCGACTCAAAGATGCCTTCTGTCAGCCACTGTTTTGTATGCAATGCATATTGCAGTATTGAGGTAAAATGAACTTTTGAAAATGCAGTTACCGGAATGTTGTTGACAGAACACCACACCACTATTGCATGTTCAAATTTTAATTTGTCATAAATCTTTCCCTGCTCATTATAAAAAGAATGTACATCATCCCAGTTTCTGATTTTTCCGGAATGTATCTGCTTCCTGAATTTCAATAAATCAGGTGCAGCAATGAGTTGGCCGCCCACATTTATCCAGTCAAGCACTTTCCCCGATTGAGGTATTTTTTTAGAAAATGTGGAAAATGTTTTTATACTATTATCAGAAATACATTGCAAACTTTGTGTAGCAGCATAGTAATTGACAAGTTCTTTAAAAATAGTATAGGCCTGCTGTACCTTAAGTATCACACATTTTCTGTCGCTGTTCTCTACTCCTTCTGCCAGTATTTCTAAACGTTCTGTCAACCCATCATTTTTTTCAAGCATTTTTTTCCCCATTCTTATATACTGATCATCAGAAAATTCTTTTATCATTTTTTTATCACGGGCAAACGCTTTTCCGGTGTACAGGCATAGCAGTCGTAATGCCTTCAGTATTTCGTTGATCGTATCCGGCGCCAGGGAATCAAATTCTATCCTTTGTATTTTTTCAATTCTTGCATCCCTGTCGTTATATTTCCATTCATTTCTGGCTATGGCATAAATATTATACATAAACCAATA
>JAFDXG010000053.1 GCA_018268105.1 Bacteroidota bacterium
ATGGCCTACACCAAAACCTTTATACTCATAGTGGATGCGCTATTGGTATTAACCCTTGCGCCGGTGCTGATTTCCTTCTTCATGAAAGGAAAGTTCCGCCCCGACAGTGCTAATCCGGTAAACCGTTTTCTGGAGCGGATCTATACCCCGGTGATCCAATGGGTGATGAAGTGGCGAAAGACCACTCTTGCCATCAATATCCTGGCATTGCTGGTTTCCATTCCCCTGCTCAGAAGTTTAGGCACAGAGTTTATGCCGCCGCTGGATGAGCAAAGCATTCTGTTCATGCCCGTTACACTACCGGATGTTTCCAACTCCGAGATGAAAAGGATATTACAGGTGCAGGATAAGATCATTAAATCCGTTCCGGAAGTGGACAAGGTTTTGGGAAAGGCTGGCAGGGCCAGTACCGCCACGGATAATTCACCTATCAGCATGATTGAAACCATCATTATGCTCAAACCGCACAAAGAATGGCGGGAAGGCATCACCAAAGCGAAGATCATTAACGAACTGGATGCCAAACTGCAGATTCCCGGCGTGGTAAACGGCTGGACGCAGCCGATCATCAACCGCATCAACATGCTTTCTACCGGTATCCGCACGGATGTGGGTGTAAAGGTCTATGGACAAAACCTCAATACGATTGCCGTCGTTTCCGAGCGGGTAAAAACAGCGCTCGAAGGCACGGCCGGAATAGCTGATCTGTATGTAGAACCGATCACAGGCGGCAAATACCTGGCTATTGACACACGCCGGGCAGATTTAGGCCGCTATGGTCTGAGCGTGGACGATGTGAACCAGACTGTGGAAACGGCATTGGGCGGTGCGCCCATTGGGCAAACCGTGGAAGGCAGGCAGCGCTTTAGCATTAATGTACGGCTGGCGCAGGATTACCGCAACAGTGTAGACAACATTAAACGCATACCACTTCGGTCAGCCGCTTTCGGCGAAGTGCCGCTGAGCGCCGTAGCGGATGTAAAATTTGAAGACGGCCCACCCATGATCAACTCCGAAAACGCCTTGCTGCGGGGCGCTGTATTGTTTAATGTAAGAGACAGGGATTTGGGCAGCACGGTAAAAGAAGCAATAGAAAAGCTCAATCAGCAAAAAGGCATTTTACCGGCAGGCTATTTTCTGGAATGGAGCGGGCAGTATGAAAGTCTGATCAGGGGACAGCAAACGCTGATGTGGATCGCGCCCATTGTGCTGGTGATTATCTTCTTCTCCCTGTACTTCGCCTTTCACTCCATCCGTGAAGCGTTTTTAAGCCTGATCACCGTTCCGTTCGCATTGATCGGCGGAGCCTATATCATCTATTTCTGGGGCGTCAACCTTTCAGTAGCGGTTGCCGTGGGCTTTATCGCCTTATTTGGCATTGCGGTGGAAACCGGCATCGTCATGGTGATCTACCTCAACGATGCCATGCATCAATTGATCAAACGCAAAGGCAATTCCAGTGAAGCCATTACCAGAGAAGATCTGCGGGAGTATGTCATTCAGGGTGCCGCCAAAAGGCTGCGTCCAAAGATCATGACGGTCTGTGTTTCGCTGTTTGGGTTGGTGCCGGTGCTGTGGGCCACCGGCGTGGGAACCGATGTGATGAAACCGGTAGTGCTGCCAATGATTGGCGGTGTGTTTACTTCAGCCATTCACATCCTGCTGGTAACGCCGCTCATCTTCTTAATGGCAAAAGAGTACGAATTAAAAAAATACGGAAAACTGGAGGTATATGATGTTCACCATTAAAAAATGTTTATGGCTGCTCGTACTGCTTCCTTTCAGTGCCCTGGCACAACAAAAGGAAGTGCTGAGCCTGCCCGATGTGCTGCAAAAAATAGACAGCAATAATATCCTGCTCAGAACCTACGGGTTAAAAGCGGAAGGATACAAGTACAGCGCCGATGCCGCCACTGCCTGGATGCCGCCGATGGTGGGCTTAGGGTCGTTTATGACGCCTTATCCTTTTCAGAAAATAATGGAGGCCAGGGACAAAGGCTCCCTTATGCTGCGGCTGGAACAGGAAATTCCGAACGGCAAAAAATTGCAGGCGAAAAAAAGATATATCCAATCGCAGGGCAATGTGGAAAATGCCAATCGTGCGGTAACGCTTAATGAGCTGAAAGCACAGGCAAAATCACAGTATTTTAACTGGCTGGTAGCGTTGGAGAAAATCAGGATCATCCAACAAAACGAAAAAGTGCTGGAGATGATGAAGAAGATTGAAGAGGTACGCTATCCTTACAACCAGTCGCAGCTAAGCACAGTTTACCGGGCAGAAGCATCCATCGAAAAGAACCGCAATATGCTCTTTATGCCACAGAGCGAAATTGCAAAGGCCAAAGCCTATCTCAATGCCTTAATGAACCGTCCGGGCAATGCAGAGCTTCAAATAGATACGGTGTATGAACCACGCTTTGTTGCCGCAGCATTTTATGACACGGCCAGCCTTGCCACCCAGCGAAAAGATGTGCTGCGGATGAATGAAAGCATCCACGCCATGCAGCTCAATATCGAAGCCATGAAGCTGGAACGGAAGCCCTCCTTTCGCATTCAATACGACCACATGTCGCCGTTATCTTCCATGATGCCAAAGGCATTCAGTGTGATGGGCATGGTCTCTATTCCTATTGCGCCGTGGTCTAAAAAAATGTATCAGTCGGAAATCAAATCCATGCGGTCCAATATCCAGGCAATGGAACAGGAACGTGCTGCCATGCTCCAGGAGACTCAGGGCATGTTGTACGGCATGCAGGCAGAAATTCAAACGATGCAGCAGCGCATTCAATCCATAGAAGAAAAAGTGATACCGGCATTGCAAAAAACCTTTGATGCCAGCTTCATCACCTACCAGGAAAATAAGCTCACCCTCACGGTGGTTTTGGATAACTGGGACGCCCTGAATATGATGCGCCTTGATGTGCTGGACGAAAAACAAAAATTATATCAAATGATCGTCGATTATGAAAAGGAATTATTCAGATAAAATGCTCATAGCGCTGCTGTTCGCACTATTGCTTTTTTCTTGCAAGGAAAAAACAGGAACAGCCACTGCGGATTCAATGCATGCCCACGACAAAGCAACGGCCTATACCTGCCCCATGCACCCGGAAATTGTGCGGGATCATCCGGGTAAAT
>JAFDXG010000054.1 GCA_018268105.1 Bacteroidota bacterium
ACAAGGTATTGCCAAAATGGGGGCTGATGGAAGTAATTCAACAAGGGTTCTTCTATCAGCCTTTTTGCTATATTTGAACTGACGGTTTTCAAATGCCCCCACTTCGGCAATACCCAAACCGTTATGTGCCACCCTATTGCAACATTCCGTTAAATTTGAAGTATGACCACAGCGAGCAGACAGCCAACCCTTCGCAGCCAAGCACATTTGCAAGGAACACAAAGCCAACGCCGCAAGACCCAACCTTGCAAAAGAGCTTGTCTGCACCCACGCCACCCCAGCTATATTTCTTTACTCATCATTAACTTGTTAGCATGGGGCTTGACAAGCACCTATGGGCAATCCATCAGCAGACAAACTTTATTCAGCAAAAAATCAATAACCGAGCTGACACAGCATCCCCCAACACCCCAGCAGCAGAAGTTTCAGGAAGTTACTACCACTCCTGTTGTAATCAATAACTACAATCCAATCTTAGGCAACAGTTCAATAGAACAACAAAACAGAATTATACTTCAACAACAAGGCATGTTGCCCGGACAAACTAATCAGCAACAAAAGGAACTGCAAAGTTTAAAACAAGAAATGCGGCAAGATGAAATTGAAGCAGAGAAAGCAGCATACATGGCGAAGATGAAGCCATTTGAAAACAGCCTGAATGAATTTTTAAAAATGAACCCCGACAGCTTTTCTATTTCAAAAGCAATTTACCTTACTGAAAGTGCATGGTACGACAATCCGCCAACTTATCAGCAATTTGAAAATGCCATCAAACAAAGAGCAGCCTTGGTAAAGCAAATTTTAAAACAGGAAGGAGTAAACCCTAACAGCAACATTGCAAAAAACTACGGCATTCAAAAACTATACAAACAAGACACTAAATACATTAACCCAAAAACAAAACAAACATTCATTGCTCCCAAAGTAACTTATGATTTTAATGACCCCTATGGCGATAAAAATTGGAGCAATATGTTTCTCACAAAACTTTTGGGAACAGGCAAAGGGCAATGTCATTCAATGCCCTTGCTTTATTTGGCTATTGCAGAACAATTAGGAGCAAAAGCATATTTATCACTATCTCCCGAACATAGCTTTATACAATACTTCAACGAAAACGGCTACCGCTACAACTTTGAAACTACAAACGGCAATCTTGTTAACCAAACATGGCTCATGCAAAGCAACTACATCAATGCAACTGCTTTAAAAAATAAAACTTACTTAGACACCCTTTCAAACAGGCAGTTGTATGCACAATTACTTTCCGACCTTTTGCAGAACTACACAGGCAAAGTTGGTTATGATAATTTTTCACAACAACTAACCCAACAAATACTTGCCATCAATCCTAAGAACATTGCAGCCTTAATGACACAAGCAAACTTCAATACATTCATTGCAAGAGATGAATTAAAAGCAGTTGGATATCCGCCAGTGAATGAAATCCCCAATTACCCAAAAGTAAATCAAGCTTATCAGAATATGCTGCAAAGCTATCAGCTAATTGACGAGCAAGGTTTTCAGGAGATGCCAAAAGAAGCCTACCAGCAATGGCTTAAGACTATAGAAACAGAGAAAAAGAAAGAGGAAAATCAGGAAATACAAAAGCGCATGAAAGCCGAAATTGAAATGCTAAAAAAATTAAAGTCAGTTATGCTTAAAACACCAAAAGGATAAATTAACTTACATCATCATAAATTTAATGTTATGAAACCAAAACAACTTCTCCCCTTATTGCTGCTCTTGATATTTTCATCATCAGTTTTTGCACAAAACGAAAACGCTTTTGCCAGCATTGGTAAAAAAGGTAAAGTGCTTACACTTACAAAAGGGCAATACAACGAAACTTTTGATGCTGACAGCATTCAGCAAATTGGTTCTACACTTATCAACATCCGTACAATGAAAGTGGTTAAGCTGCTTACCGATGATGAAAGTAAAAAACGTTTGGAAGGTGAAAGGCACAGCAGGTTTTTAAGTGTTGACCCGTTAGCATCTGGATATCCAATGCTAACACCATATCAATTTGCTGGAAATAGTCCAATAATGTTTATAGACTTAGACGGCTTAGAACCCAAAAAAGGCGAAATCAATTATGGCAAAAATATTATTTTCGGAAAAGTAAATGAAAAAGCTATTGAGGATAAATTTCTTTTAAAAAATAAATATAATCTTCCTAAAAGAACAAATGAAAACTGGTTGGGCTACGCATCCGACATAGTAAGAGCGGCAGAAATGATGACACAATTTGTAAAAGAAGGAACAACTCCGCAAAATGTAGTATTTCAAACTCATGGTAATGGAGGAAGTTTAGTTACTGAAGGAATTCATAAAGGTCAAGGTTCTTTTATTCCTAATCCTACAAAACCAGCAAATAGTAACGATAATTACTCCACGTTTACGTCCGATATTCAAAACTATATCAAAGGTGATGTTAAAAATATTCCCGAGGTTACCTTAAATTCCATTAAAGCATTAGAAACGATTTTGACAAACATACAAGAGGGAGGCAACTTTATTTTAAGTGGATGCAATATAGCTGACGATAAAGCATTTGGAGCAGCACTTCAGCAACTCGGAAAAGGCAAGGTAAACATCTATATTTCTTATGACTTTATTAGTTTGCCTGCAAATGCTTCAACCCCAGAGTTAGATTGGACAAAAATTGCAAACGGAAAACCACCAAGAGACAAAGCCAATAATGATTTTATAAAGGGTTTTGCATTATTCCCAGCTGGCTTTGAACAAGATGGAACTACGCCAAAAGCAAGTGTTGACTTGAATGCAAATATGACTTTGCAATCTCAAAATACCCCAGTCAAACTTGCCACTGAAACTCCTAAAAAATAACCAATGAAACTATTATTTTTTATTGTTAGCATAATGCTTTTTCAAGTTTCGTTTTCTCAAAAAACGAAAAAATCAAAAATTAATGAATTAGAGTTTTGTAATTATAAAATATTAATAACGAACTTAAAGCAATTGAAATTTTCTAAAGCAGAAGTATATAATTTCAACTGTAAGTCAACAAATAAAGATATGCCTGATTATAAATTAGTTGACTCAAATAAGATGACTGCAACATCAGCAAAAAAAGTGTGTGAGCTTACTGGAAAAGAAAAAATTACCCTGCTTAAAGTGTTAACTAATAGCAAAAACTACATGTCTCGTATTCCAGAATCGAAAGGTTGTTACAACCCTCGAATGGGATTTATTTTTTATAATGCTACAAATAAAATAGTCGGGCATTTCGATATTTGTTTAGAATGCAATCAGATTTTATTTGAAAACTTTTTGAACAACTATAAATGTCAATTAGATTTTTATGAAGAAGGAAAGAAAAAATTTAAATCATTATGTAATTATTATAAAGTCGGTTGTTGTGAAAAATAACTCATCACCGCACTACAATCTGAAATCTTTAGCACTTTTATTTTTGGCATTTTTCTTTACGCCCACTTTATTTTCCCAAAACTTAAATAAAAGCTACGATACAGTCGCACAATATGAAATAGCTTTTGATATACTAAAAAAAAGCATTTCTGAAGATGCCAATTTTACGAGTAGCGTTTTTATAGTAGAAAATTTGTTTCAAAATAATACTTTAGATTTCAGTGAATATAAGTCTTCAATCAATAATTTAACAACATCTATAATTTTATTTTATGGTGCAACAGTTTTTAGCAAGTACCGAAATGCAGATAGTTTAAATTACAAAATCAATTCTTCAATATTTTATCTCTTTAAAAATGGCATAGGTTGCAGTAAATCATCAATGTTCAATTCAAGCTACTTATCTTACAATTTCACTGACCCCCAAGGTAATCAAGACTGGACAAACACCTTTGTAACAAAACTGCTTGCAACCCACAAAGGCAACTGCCGCAGTCTCACTTATCTCTACAAAATATTAGCAGACGAATTAGGAGCAAAATGCTGGTTGGCACTTGCACCCAATCATATTTACATTCGTAATTATAGCAAGCAAATAGGCTGGTACAATACAGAACTTACAAGCGGCGCATTCCCTACAGATGCATGGATAGCCGCCACTGGTTATGTAAATGTAGATGCCATACGCAGTGGTGTGTATATGGACACACTAAGCAATCAACAATCAATCGGGCTTTGCATAATGGATTTGGCGCAAGGCTACATAAAGCAAACTAATAATTATACAGACAGCTTTGTTTTAAAATGCTGCAATCTTGTTTTGCAATACCATTCCGTAAACCCGGAGGCTTTACTCACAAAAGCCGAAGTATTGAAACGGATGTACCTGAAACAAAAAGAAAAAAACAATCCCAAAGCACAGGACACTTATAATGAAATGGAGCAGACCTACATTACTTTGGTAAAGTTGGGCTATCGGGAAATGCCGTACCAAGAATATCAAAAATGGCTAAAAACAACAAATCGGGACAAAGAGAAATATCAAAATAAAAAACTGAATAATGTTGCAAAGAAAAATTAGCAAAGCTCTTTATTGGGCTCTGCTGCAAATCAGGCACATGGGCAGGCACACAAGACCAACGCAACAAAGCCAACCTGCCCAAGAGCCTGCTTTGCCCTATGCACAGGCAAATTCTTTTTAATTCATACCGACAGAAAACACAACAACCTAAACAATGCCAGACAGAAGGGCGAGCACATAACAAAAGGTTTGCCGCAAGGCTGGCGGACGGAATAACTATCATCGGTTGTACTACTATCAGCTAATATCGGGCTTGACCGAATTCTATTTGGCTTTTAGTTGTTAACTTCAACTTCAGTTTTTTAATCGGCTTCAGTTGCCGGGCTGACACAGCAACAATTCCAGCCCTGCGGCAAGCCTCGAACGTTAGTTGCTAACCAAAATTGCTGGTGTAACGATCAGAAGTTTTTTTGACAATTTGTTGGAAGAACAACAATCTCAGCTTTTTATATTG
>JAFDXG010000055.1 GCA_018268105.1 Bacteroidota bacterium
AAACAGGATAAACAAAACCGTAACCAAAGGCGCTGCAACTACCACTACAGCCTATGTGAGAGATGCTCAGGGTAATGTGCTATCTATCTATACAACCGATGCCGCCATCAACAGCGGACATTTTACGCAGAGTGAGTTGCATTTATATGGTAGCAGCAGATTGGGTATATATAATTTGAATAAAGACCTTACTATTACTCCGCCTGCTGCTACAAATTTAGGCAGTGGGAATAGCGGTGGTTTTGCTATATTTGAGAGAAATAAAAAGTTCTTTGAATTGAGCAATCACCTGGGCAATGTACTGGCAACGGTGAGCGATGAAAAGATTGGGGTGGACGCGGATAATAATGGTACGATTGATTATTATACGGCAGATGTGGTGAGTGCGCAGGATTATTATCCGTTTGGTATGGCAATGCCGGGTAGGAAATTTAGTACGGATAAATACAGGTACGGGTTTAATGGGAAGGAGAACGACAAGGATATTACAGAAGGCGCACAGGATTATGGAATGAGGATAAGTGACAATAGGTTGGGAAGGTTTTTGAGTGTGGATCCGCTGACAAGAGATTACCCATATTATTCACCGTATCATTTTGCAGGAAATAATCCGATCAGGAATTTAGATCTTGACGGACAAGAACCATTGGACTTTTCCTGGAACTGGTTGAATAAGATGATTTCCAAAGGAGGGAAGAATGATTTCAGCGCAATCTCCAACGATCCGGCACTTGGGCAAATAGATGTTGAAGCAGTATATGATAAATGGACAAGACAGACATGGTTTGTTACAAAAAAGCAGGATAGGAGTTATTATTGGCAACATGATCCGGGAGCAGACCAACATCAGAGAATTGTATCAAATAAACCAGGAGGTTCTAACGGTCAATGGGTAGAATTTGAAAGACAGGAATCAAGGCAGGCGAGATTAACAAATGAGTTAGTAGATAATATGTCTATGGGAGTTTTTAATATGACTGTAGGTTTAGCAACGGGCGGCATTAGTAGTTCAGGAGCATTTGGAGCAAGTTTGCTCGGAAAAATAGGTGCTGGGCTTACGGAGGATTTGATAGCTCAAAGTTTAACTACCGGATTTAATTATGAAAAATTTAATTTGACCTCTCTCGCAGCTGGCGCTGGATTTGCAAAGTTTAAATATGGGTTAGTTCCCAAAAATTTCACATCATCATTTGGAGAGTATAGTTTAGAAAAAGGGTTCTCTATGATGTCCGACAATTTTAGTGTGAAAAATTCACTAATTACAACCGGAGTAGGTATTGCCTTGGATGCAACATTAGATGCGGGGCGAAATGAACCTTCGCTAAATATGCAGCAATATACTCGTTTTAGGAATCTTTCTTACAAATCAAAGTATGCTACACAGTTCCAAAGCCTTGATATTGGTTACAAAACAAAGATTGGGACTTATAACGCAAGTGATCGTATCGGTTCGGGAGTGAGTGCAAATGTGACAGGAAATCTTATTGGGAATCAACTAAACAAAGAAAAGGAATAGATGGTAAAGGATATAAAAAACAATAGTAGCTTTTGGATAATCACTGCTATAATATTATTTTTTGTAATTGTTTTTTCTAACAACCTTAGACTAAAAAATGTTCAGATTGGCATAAATAAGAATTTAAAAAAAACGGTTGCTTACACAATAGGCTGTACTAAGAATATTCGTAGTTCAATGCATGATGTAGACTATAAATTTGAGTATAATAATCATTTCTATTTTGGGAGTGAAAAATTTAATAAAAGCAAGCAGGGCGATATATGCCGCGGCTATCGTTTTATAGTAGAATTTGATTCAACAAACCCAAAGAATAATAGAATATTGCTGGATTCGATGATAACAACGAATCCATTATACGATGATAGGTTTAAATAACATTATTGTCCGAGTAAACTCGGTTTTAAAATGTATGTAATCGTTTGCAGTCAAGGGTTACAGGTTAAAAACTTGTTGTTTCAGTATCGGGGGTAGTACCCCCATCCTTTTTATGTCGCAAAAGCAAAGGAGGCGTTATGCGTTTTTCTCCATGCTTTATAAGTATCTTTTATAAACTCCAATAGCCCTACATAACTCATCAGGTGCAGCCGTATCACTGTAATCATATTAGCAAACGATTTCTTTGTTGCCGCTTTCTTTCTTATCACCACCATTAGCAATTGGGCTATTAACACACAATACACCTGTATTTTAATGGCATTGGTGCTGTTGCCCCAAAAGTACCGAAGCGGAAAATTTTGCTTTACCTGTTTGAACAGCAACTCTATCATCCACCGGTTTTTATAAATGATAGCTATCTGCGATGCTGGCAGCGTAAAATTGTTTGTGATAAACACATACAGCTTGCCTTCTTTTGTTTTAAATGTGATGCGCCTTAATTTTAAACGCTCCGCCAATGCACCATTTTGTTTTACAGCCACTGTAATGTATTGCTCCTTTAATACGTCTGTGGCATGCTTCCTTTTGGTTTTATCAACCAGCCCCAATCAGGCGCAAGCGTCTCGCTTGTGTCCTCCCAATCAGGCGCAAGCGTCTCGCTTGTGTCCTCTCCAGGTTTCAGCCTGCAATACTACGGCAACGACTATACGCAGATAACCGGCAACAACAGCTTTGCCAATATCACCTCCGCCTTTGGCGCCAATGCCAAACCCTTGTACAACGGCAATATCAGCAGCATGGTGGTGAACATACCTAAGGTAGGCGATGCGCGGGCGTATGCCTATACCTACGACCAACTCAACCGCATGACCGCCATGGATGCCTGGGGTGGGTTAAATAATAATACCAATCAGTTTACACCGGTTAGTCTCAACGGTGCTTATCAGGAAAGAATTACCTACGACCCGAATGGTAATATCCTTACGTATAAACGTAATGGAGATAAGGCGGGTGCGCAGCAGAAGATGGATGAGCTGACCTACGAATATAAAAACAACAACAATCAGTTAAAGCGGGTAAGGGATGCTGCGCCTGCCGCCAACTACTCCGAAGATATAGATGACCAGCCGGCAAATAATTACGAATACGACGCTATTGGTAATCTAATACAGGATACCAAAGAAGGTATTACTAAAATAAACTGGACGGTATATGGAAAGATAGAAAGCATTAGCAAAACAGATGGCAGTATTATTAATTATAGTTATGATGCTGCCGGCAACAGGATAAGTAAAACCGTAACCAAAGCAGGAATTACCAATACTACTGCATACATAAGGGATGCACAGGGGAATGTATTAAGCATATACGAACAGAACAGCCAGATTAACAACGGGCATTTTACGCAGAGTGAATTGCACCTTTACGGAAGCAGCAGATTGGGTATATATAATCTGAATAAAGACCTTACTATTACTCCGCCTGCTGCCACAAATTTAGGCAGTGGGAATAGTGGTGGTTTTGCTATATTTGAGAGAGG
>JAFDXG010000056.1 GCA_018268105.1 Bacteroidota bacterium
GGCTACTGGTTATTGCTGAAGTTCAATTCAGCGCCGGGTTTTCCAATGGGTGATTTAACGATGGAGGGAAATTTTATGTCTTACCTGGATCGCAGTGTCCTTTCCGGCAGGAACCTGTCAAGAGGTATCCATGACACTATTGGGTTGGTATGTACGGTTACTGGAATTTGTAACGTATTGTTAGGAATATTTGCAGGTGTATTCATCAAAAGCAATAAGGTCTCACCCCAGACTACGGCTAAATGACTGGGCATTGCAGGTATTGTTGCTATTGCCCTGGCTTTGCTTTGGAACCTTGATTTTCCCTATAATAAAAATCTGTGGTCGAGTTCTTTTGTATTGCTGACAGGCGGATTGAGTTTGTTGCTTTGGGCGCTTTTCTATTATATTATTGACGTGAAGGGGTACAAGCGTTGGGCTTTTTTTCTCAGTGTTATTGGGATGAATTCGATTTTGATTTTTATTTCTCCAAAATTTATCAACTGGGAATATACAACCGATGCGCTGTTCAAATGGTTGGGGCAGATGGTGGGCGAACCTAGTGGCAAATTTGTACTTGCATTTTGTGTTGTGTTGGTGAAATGGGTATTCCTGTATTTTTTGTATGAGAAAAAGGTGTTTTTGAAGGTTTGAACCTGTTTGGAATTTTCCGGGAAAACCAATCAGCCTAATGCCGGCAGCCCCGCAATTAATTCATCGGAATTAATGGAGTACTGCCCCGACATTTCAAAAAAGAGTATGGCGCCCGTGGTTTGACTCAGTGACGCCTGTGTGTATTTTGATTCCATACCAGTTGTACAGTCGCGCAGCAAAATGGTTTCATAGCCGCGATTAATATTCATTTGAAGCAAACAGGGAAGACAGGCTACCGGCGCCGATAGCCGCTCCTAACCCACTCAGCGAACTTTTTTTTAAAAAAGCCCTCCTGGAATTGTTGTTGTCATTCATAACGGACAGTTGTAAAATGAAATATAAAAATTGCCGGTAAGCAATATGCCTGTCATAGTTTGAAAAATATCTTTCGTTTGTACAGGAAATACGACAAGTACCAGAACATACCCGCCACAACAATAATAGTAATCACATTTACCAGGGTTTCACCACCCCAGCCAAACAGCCTTGAGGTAAAGGGAGTTGCCATGCGATGGAATAACCTGCCGCCACCTAATTCGGCGAAGAGATACAGGAAGATGGGATTCATTCCAAAGATGGCAAAAAACCAGGGTATTCTCCTGAACTTCAGAATATCAATAATATAAAATGATAAGGCCATGCCAATCATTGCAAAGCCCCCGGTTACTACTACATAAGTGCCTGAAGCAATCCGCTCGATAATAGGCAAATAGGGCCGTAAGGCATAGCCAATAACCACAGCTGCTATACCGGGAATGAGTATCGTCAAAAATTTTTTCTGATCCGGCCATTCGCTCATTAAAACTTTTCCAATGACTACTCCCCATACTATATGTGCGAGGGTAGGCACCGCATTAAAAGTAACCCAATGATAAGGGTGTATGTGACCTGTGGTGTGTACATCCACCCAGGTACCGAAGTTTTTATCCGGAAGAAAAAGATTGTACCCTTCTACTGGCCAGTTATAATAAAGCAGGTCTGAAATGATAATGGCAGCAAAAGAAACCAGTAACTGCCATTTTATCTTAAGCCGCATCAGCATAAATGCAATGGGATAGGTGAGCGCTAACTGCGGAAGTATGTTGGTGAAAAAATAGGAGTCTTTTTTTGCCCCCAGCATAAAGCCCAGCACCAGCAACCAGAAGGAACGGATGAGCGCATGTTTTAGCACCGTTTTCCATTTGTCGCCCCTGGCAAGTCTTTTGGCAACAGAAAAAGGCATGGCTACACCTACAATGAACATAAAGAAGGGTTGGATGAGGTCCCAGAAGTAAAGCTCAAACCATTCGCCGTGGGCAGTTTGCCGGGCAATGGCTGCGATGGAGGAGCCACCTATCCCGGCTTTAGCAAGTTCCACAAAAACTTCTGCAATACCCGACAACAGAATAAAAAGGGTGATCCCCCGAAAAAAATCAATAGAGAGGATCCTTGCCTGCGATGGGTTGGTTGTAGTTGTTGGGGCCATGTATGTTGTTTAAATAACGGTTACGTACACGAATATAGATTTTTTCTTCTTTGCAGAAAAAAGTATATACTTTCGTGTACGTAAACATATTTTATAACCGATACCAAAAAACCTGATTCATATCCTGCAGGGGCATACACCATATAATGAAAGAGAACTGCTGCTCCGCGTAGCGGAAGGCGACGAAAAAGCATTTGCCTTGCTGGTCCGCCAGTATAGCAGTACCGTATATTTTCACTGCCTCTCTTATCTCAAATCTTCGGACCGGGCGGAGGAATTGACCCAGGATATATTCCTGCAAATATGGAGACGGCAAACGAAGCTAAAAGACATACACAGTTTTAAGGATTATCTTTTTATCGTTTCCCGCAATATGATTTATAAATCGTTCAGGAAGAAAATCCGTGAAATGGCAAACCTCACTGACCAGGATGACCTGATAGCTCCTGATCAGGCCGACCTGCAGATAGGTTACAAAGAGTCTTATGGGATCCTGTTAAAAGGTATATACCTGCTTCCCGAGAAACGCAGACAGGCTTTTGCCCTCAGCAGGTTCGAGGGAAAAACTCATGAAGAAATTGCCGGGATAATGAATATCGGAAAAATAACCGTAGCCCAATATATCATGTTTGCAGTTGATTTCTTAAAAAGGTACCTGAAGAAAAACACAGAAGGCGCGGTTTTACTTTGTATGCTTTTCTGGAGTTAATTTATTTTTCTTCATCACTACTAAGTACCCCGTCCTTTTAGCCCTCTTTATTCATACTGCCAAAAAAACTACTGAAGATGACTGCTGAAAGGTTGTATGAATTAATGAGACGCTACCTTGAAGGTAATATCACTCACACAGACCTGAGAGAGTTGGACAGTTTATTGGAACGGCCTGATTTGAAAGCCTTGCTGAAAGATGATATACTGAAACAGTTACACAATAACAAATATTCCATAGAAGTTGATCTCTCTGAATTTCACAAAAAGCTGGAGGATAAACTCCGGTTGATCACCAAACAACCCGGTGCCGAACAGGATGCGTTGACATCATATAGCAAATTTTCTTTCTTCCGCGGAAAGCTTATTGGTAAGCGTACACGAGACTTTAATACTTCCTGGCTAAAATATGCCGCGGTCTCTATTGTCCTGGTCGGCACGGGTGTGTTTATGTGGCATAATTCCCGCAAAGCGACTGTAGCAGTTGCGCCTGCACTTGTTGCCACAAAAAATACAGACATCCCTCCCGGTGGCAATAATGCGATACTTACTTTATCTGACGGCACTGTTATCATGCTCGACAAAACGGAGAAGGGAACTATTGCCCAACAAGGGAATACCTCGATCATTAAAATGCACGATGGGCAAATCGCATATAATGTTAAGGGCATGTTTCATGGCGGGCCGATGATGAATACCATGCAAACGCCGCGTGGCGGGCAATATAAACTAACACTGCCCGATGGTACACTGGTATGGCTTGATGCTGAAAGCTCCATTACCTACCCGGTTGCTTTTGCAGGAAAAGAAAGAAATGTAAAGGTTACGGGGCAGGCATATTTTGAAGTAGCTAAAAATGCAAATTCCCCGTTTTTCGTCAATGTAAATGAAAGAATAAAAGTGCGGGTAATCGGGACACATTTTAACGTGAGCGCTATTGAGGAAGAAGCCGTAATTAAAACAACATTGCTCGAAGGAAGTATTGAGTTAATCAACGGCAGTAATGAATCCCTGATAAAACCCGGGCAACAGGCCCAAACAAACGACGGGAGCCGTGATATAAAAATCCTCAGCGATGTTAATATTGATGAGGTGGTTGCATGGAAGGATGGGCTATTTAGTTTCATCAATTCGGATATACAAACAATAATGAAGCAATGTGCAAGATGGTACAACGTAGATGTCAATTACCAGGGAGATATACCGTATCGCTTTGTTGCTACCATTTCGCGGGATGTTCCCATCTCGAAATTGTTGAAGATACTTGAGCTGACAGACCGGGTCCATTTTAAAATTGATGGAAGAAAGATTACCGTTATGCCCTGAGCATTTAATTACTTCACTTAAATACCGCAATGTATGCTTGTCATCATTTTTCCGAAATCCCGGGCTTTGAAATGTACCCCTTTGAAGGGAAGGGATTTAATAAATCTTCTAATCAAAAAATTCTTGCTTATGAGACTAACAACAATTTTACTTCTGTTAGCCTTCCTGAATGTAAAGGCAAACAGTTATTCTCAGAAAGTCACCCTTTCTGAAAAAAATGCTTCGCTGGAAAAAATATTCAGTGAACTCAGCAAACAAACCAATTACAAGTTTGTTTACACTAAAGCGGAGATTGACAAGGGAATAAAGATTGATTTGAATGTCAAGGGCCGGGATATACGCGATGTGCTTGAAATCTGTTCTAAGGGACAGCCGTTCGGATATACTATTTTTGAAGACTATGTTGTTATAAAATATAAGCCTGTCAGCCCTAATACTATTGCTCCTATTGAAGCGCCGGCGATGAAAGAATTGAAGGGCCGGGTAGTGAATGAGTCGGGGGAGCCCCTTCCGAATGCTACCGTTCAGGTGAAGGGCGGGAAAAAATCTACCGTAACCAATGCCAATGGTTATTTCTCTATAGAAGTGGAGGATAACAAACCTGCCACACTGATAATTTCTTATGTAGGGATGGAAACGCTGGAGATAAAAGTGGATGGCGGCTCCGGTGATGTAAACGTTCAACTCAAAGCCGCAAAATCGTCTTTGAGTGATATCGTTGTAGTGGGATATGGTACTTCGAGGAAAAAAGATATTACCGGCTCTGTTTCTTCCGTACCGGTAGCCGAGCAGGAAAAGGCCCCGGTACTGGGTGTTGAACAAATGCTTTCCGGCCGGGCAAGTGGTGTGGAAGTAACCCAGAACCAGTCGCAACCGGGAGCATTATTTACCATTAGGATCAGGGGAACCAATTCAATTAATGCCAGCAGCGCGCCATTGTTTGTAGTAGACGGTTATGCCGGCGGTGATATTTCTAATCTTAACCCCAGTGATGTCTTATCTATAGATGTACTCAAAGATGCATCCGCCACTGCTATCTATGGGAGCCGTGGAGCAAATGGTGTGATCATCATCACTACCAAAAGAGGGAACCTTTCCGGTCCAAAAGTTATCATTGATGCGTATACAGGCATACAGTCTGTGTCAAAGAGATATGATATGATGGATGCCAAACAATACGCGACTTATCTGAATACAATTAAGACCGAACAGAATGCTATTGACGGAACTAATAATCCATTGCCATTTACGCAGGATCAAGTCAGCAAATTAAGAAAAGGTACAGACTGGCAGGATGCAATATTCCAAAAGGCGCCGATATCTAATATATCATTAGCATTTAATGGCGGCGATGAAAACACCAAACATTACTTGAGCTTCAATTATTTTAACCAGGATGGGATTATTATTAAATCCAACTATAAAAAAGGAAGTATCCGTTATAATCTCGATCAAAAACTTGGCAACCGGTTAAAGATGGGCTTATCGTCACAACTAGGATATGGACTGGCAAATAATGTTACGGTTAATACAGATGCAACAATAGAAAACAGCGTACTATGGGATGCGGTAAGATTTAACCCAATGATCCCCGTGCAAAATCCTGATGGAACCTATCCCGATAATGGCCCCCTCGGACAAGTAGTGCCTATGGGTAACCCGGTGGGGTTTGTGAACAGGGCCAAAGATGAACGATATAGTTTCACAGTGGCTGCTAATGTTTTTGGTGAATTAGAAATTATTAAAGGGCTCAGGCTGAGAAGCAGTTTTGGTGTCAACTACGGCAATGATGGCCATGAATTGTTTATTCCCACAGGGGTGTTCTCTGCAAGACGGGTTGGCAGGGCCGAAAAATCTTCGGGGCAGAGTTATAATTGGCTGAATGAAAATACCCTCACGTATGATAAGACATTTAACGACATCCATACTATTAACGTTACCGGCGGGTTTACTGCTCAATACTGGCATAATAAATGGTTTAACGCCGCTATTATTAATCTTACTACCGATTTACTGGATGCAAATAATTTTGATATAGGTCTGGCAGATGTCCCCGGTTCATCTTTCCAGGATAATTTTTTAGCTTCTTATTTTGCCCGCGCCAATTATCGCCTGATGGATAAATACCTGCTCACATTGACCATGCGCGCAGACGGGTCCTCTCGCTTTGGACAAAACGACAAGTGGGGTTACTTCCCCTCAGGCGCCATTGCCTGGCATTTGTCGGAAGAGAATTTTATCAGGAATATCAAAGCCATCTCGGACATGAAACTGAGAATAAGTTACGGGATAACCGGCAACCAGGAAATAGGATCCTATAATTCATTAAGCCAGTATAGTTTTAATGCTTATGAGTTGGGAAAAATACCTGTACTTGTTACCGGAGCTTATCCGGCAAATATCGCCAACCCCGACTTAAAATGGGAATCAACCGCTTCCTCAGATATTGGATTGGATATAGGATTGTTTAATAACAGAATTAATATCACAGCAGATTATTATAATAAAAAAACATCCAATTTATTACTGTATGTAGATTTACCCAGGACATCCGGATATAGAAGTATTTTGCTGAATACAGGGAAAGTTGCAAATAAAGGATTTGAACTGACTGTTTCAAGCCTGAATATTAATCGGAATAATTTTCGATGGAATACTACGCTAGTCTTTTCAACTAATAAGAATGAGGTATTAAGTCTTGGGGTTAATAAAAAACTATATGTTGGTCATTTGAGTGGCAGCCTTTTTAATGGACAAAGTCCTACCTCAAGCATTCTGATACCTGGCAGTCCAATTGGTTCTTTTTATGGAATTGTATTCGATGGAATATGGCAGTCTGAAGATGAAATTACAAAGAGTGGCACTACAGATCCTGTTCACCCGGGCGACCCAAAATACAGGGACCTGAATGGCGACCACAAAATTTCCGGAGAGGACAGAATGATTATAGGCCAGGCACGTCCCAAGTTTACCTACGGGTTGATTAATAATTTTTCGTTAGGGAGGCTAAACCTGAATATTCATTTACAGGGTGTGAATGGAAATAGGATCCTCAATGAAAATCTCTGGGAAATACAAAATGGCCAGCCTTATCACAACAAACTCGCTTATGTAGCCACAGACAGTTGGCACGGCGAAGGGACCAGCAATACGCTGCCACGGGTGAGCAGTTCGTTGCGCACCAACTACGGCCTGCCAAGTGATGTTTTGGAAAATGGAAGTTACCTGCGGATCAAAACGGTTACCCTTTCCTATGATGCGCCGTTGCCCAAATACCTAAGTGTTTTTAAATCGAGTACCTTGTACGTAACCGCACAGAACCTGCATGTCTTTACCAAATACAGCGGATATGATCCTGAAGTAAACTCTTTTGGCGAGGAGAATGCGTTGACCCTGGGGACGGATTATAATGCTTATCCTAATTACAGGACATTTCTTATTGGAGTAAAATTTAATTTTTAACGTAATCACTTTATAAAATATCATTTGTATGAAAAAATATTTTATAGTTATACTTACCTGTGCTTTGAGCATAACAGGGCTATTCTCCTGTAAGAAATATTTAACGGAGAATATGCATTCGGCAATAAGCCCCGGAAATTTTTATAAAACCGCCAGTGATGCCGAAACCGGTTTAAACGGTGTGTTTGCAGTAATGCCTGTAGACGGATATTATATGAGGACCGTTTTTATGATTGGGGACCTCGTTGATATTTTTGAACCCAATCTTGCAAATGCCCCGCGAGACCAGCTATTCAGGGGGACGTATACCCCGCAGACCAGCTATCTTGGCAGTTGGTGGGCCAATTCCTATACTATGATTAAAAATGCCAATGATGTTATTACTTATGTGCCGGGTATTGACATGGATGAAACCCAGAAGAATAATATTTTAGGAAATGCCTACTTTCTGAGGGCAATGGCCCATTTTGATTTGGTAAAATGTTTTGGGGACGTGCCGCTGGTGATTGGGAAAAGCGGCGAAAATGTATTATTCCCACATCGCACAAGAATGGATACGGTATATAATCAGATTATTGAAGACCTGAAGTTTGCGGAATCAAACTGTGTGCATGCAGATCAGATTCCTGATTCGAAAATAGGGAGGATATCTTCCGAAGCTGCATCAGCGATGCTTGCCCGTGTTTATTTGCAAAAAGGCAGTACCCAATACGGATCTGCAGATGATAGCCAAAAGGCCCTGGAAGCATGTAATAAAGTAATAAGTTATTCAAATGCCCATCCTGCAGTAATTTCCTTATTGCCTAACTATAAGGATGTAGTTGATGTTACTAAAAAAAATGGACCTGAGTCAATTTTTGCCATTCAATTTGGCGATCCCCCGGCACGAACAAATATGACACCGCCAATGTTTGATCCGCCATCTTTAGGGGGCTGGGGTTCTTTTGTTGCATTGGAATCATTTGTAAAAGCATTTGCTGCGAATGATCTTCGTGCAGTGATAGTAATTGGCCCCGAAGAGGAGGGGCGTACCTGGCTTATGAAATTTCACGATCCGGGAGTGACCCCCGGAGAGGAAGGGCGTACCAACTGGATGGTGATCAGGTATGCGGATGTGTTGCTTATGCAATCCGAAGCAATTAATAATATCAGCCCCGGTGATGCTTCTAAGTTTGATGGGATTAATAAAATACGTACCCGCGCCGGACTCGGTAGCCAGTTACTGAATTTTACCAATACGCCTACTGCTGAAAATTTTATTGACTCTTTGGCGCATGAAAGACAGTTGGAATTAGCTATCGAAGGTCACAGGCGTTTTGACCTGTTAAGATATAAGAAATATCAGGCAGTTAAAGCAGCGCAGGGTTTTATGATAGACGACTATCGTCTTTTATTTCCCATTCCGCAAACAGAACTGGATATAAATCCCAATTTGGTGCAGAACGAGGGGTATTGAGGGGCGAGAGATCAATGGTGAATGGTGAAAGATGAAAAGTGAAAGGTGAGAGGTGAAAAGTGAGAAACTTTGAAACCTGCTGAAAGCTGACTGCTGATACCTGATAGCTGATACCTGATAGCTGATACCTGACAGCCCAAACCTGTTTCGTGTAATTTGTCATAGTGGCGTTGGAAACGAATTATATTATTAGATTTGCAATCGTAAAAAAATTGTAAATCAATATCAATATGGCAAAAAAAGATGGACAGCTTTCGGGGGTGAAAGAAATAGCCAGGAGGGCAAATGTGTCTATTGGTACTGTGGACAGGGTGTTGCACAACAGGGCTGGGGTTTCACCAAAGACCCGTGACAAGATTAAAGCTATCATCAAAGAACTGGATTATCAGCCTAACCTCCTCGCACGCCGGCTTGCATCAAAAAAAGTTATTCATATTGCCACCCTAATCCCTACTGTTTCAAAAGATACCAGCTTCTGGTCGCAACCTTTACAGGGTATCATGCGGGCAGAAGCTGAAGTACAGAAATATAATATTAAGGTTGACAAATATTTCTTTGACCAGGATGATAAAACATCCTTTGTTAACCAGACCAAAAAAATTTTTAGAGTGAAACCGGATGGTGTAATGCTGTCTCCGGATTTTGTGGATGAAGCGACTGCTTTTACCAACAAATGCAGTAAACTGGATATTCCTTTTGTATTTATAGATTCGGATATCGAAGGACAAAACAGCCTGAGCTATATAGGGCCGCACCTCTACGACAGCGGCTACCTTGCTGCTAACCTGGTAAGTTATATTTTAAGAGAGAATGAGTCAGTGTTGCTGTTGAATATTTCACAGAGAATGTATAAACATCATCACCTTTTGCGAAAAGAGGAAGGCTTCAGGGCTTATTTTATAGACAACTCTCTGAATAAAAAAATAACGAAGGTTGATATCAAGAAGAGCGACAGGCATTCTATTGAGAAAGAAATAGCTGCCTCCCTGACAAAAAACAAAGATATCCGCCTGATATTTGTCACCAACTCAAGGGTATCCCTGGTAGCGCAATGCCTAAAAAAATTGAAGAAGAAATTGATACTGATAGGGTACGATTTTATAGAAGAAAATATTAAAGCGCTGGTTGACGGAGATATTGATTTCCTGATCTGTCAGAAACCGGGGGAACAAGCCTATAAAGCGGTGATGTCGCTTTACCAATATATTGTACTCAATGCCACGGTAGACCGTATGCAGTTTATGCCTATTGATATTATCACCCGGGAAAATTATCAGTTTTATAAGAATTAATGACGCTGCACAATGACCTTCTCCCGATGAAACCAGCATTTTCTTTTTTTACGGTATAGGATTTGGCGGATACAAATATATTTGTTTATTTCGTGTACGTACACATAATAAACAATATTACAAATTATGTACAAAGGCCTTTTCACTGTATGGATGCTGGTATTCATAATGGCGTCGGGGGCCAACAGCAAAGAGATGAAATATGGGAAGAATTCATACAAGCAGCCTCCGCATATTGTGTTTCTGATATCAGAAGACTCCCTTAATTATAGCGCCCACATCACTATTCCTGCGTTTGCAAAATTTGTAGAGGAAAGGTATGGCTATAAAACATCTGTATTGCTGGGTCAGGGCGAACGGGCATCGTATAGCTTCCCGGGTATTGATGTGCTTGCCAAAGCCGACCTGCTGGTGGTATTCTGCCGACGGGTGGCGCTTGCTCCGGCACAACTAAACACAATAAAGAGATACCTGGCAAAAGGGAAACCTGTAGTTGGTATCCGAACTGCAAATCATGCATTCTCATTACTTGAGAAACCTGCTGAAGGATTTGAGGCCTGGCCGGGATTTGTAGATTCGGTTCTTGGCTGTAAAAACAGGGGTTATGGACCGGTATTACCCGGCACAGAAATTTCAATAGCTCCCAATGCTGCAAATCACCCTATCCTAAACGGGGTTGCTCCCGGCCAATGGCACAGCAATGGAAATGTGTACCTGGTTGCACCCTTATTAGATGAAAAATCGGAGGTGTTGTTAAAAGGGAGCGAAGGAGAAAACGTACAACCTGTTGCCTGGACCAGACAATATGGGAATTGCAGGATATTTTATACCTCTATGGGATATCCGGATGATTTTAATATACCACAGTTCCGGCAACTTTTATTAAACGGAATCCATTGGGCACTACAGGCGGATAATTGAGTCACTATTTTCAAACGAAACTGAAAAGAAAAATCTATGAACTGTATGAATTCAAAAGGAGGATCCCACAAACATCTGAATCAGGAAATCCATAAAGAAGCTGCCGCAAAAAAAAGCGAAAATATTACGGCTATTTATTACAATTCCGGATTTGAATTTTCGCATGACACCTACAATGGTATTTATGCAGCAAGCGACGGACTGATATATTATGTGTTATGCTCCGAATCCATTGAAGAGGGCGGGAAGATGTATTCCTTTGATCCTGCAACAAAAGCGATAAGACTTTGCGGCGACCTGACAGAAGCATGCGGTGAAAAAGGACTGAAAACAATACCGCAGGGTAAAAGCCATGTTAACTTCGTTGAAGCAAATGAGAAACTTTATTTCGGCACACATATAGGTTACTACAGCAATATTGAAGGAACTGATCGAATGGGTATCCCGCCTGAAGGCTATAAGCCTTACCCGGGAGGACACCTGCTTTCATTTGATATGCACAGCAGGACGTTTGAAGACTATGGCGTTGTTCCGCATAAGGAAGGCGTACTAACTATGAATATGGATACGCAAAGAAATCTTATGTATGGTATTACATGGCCAACAGGCTATTTCTTCAGATACGATATAGGGAAAAAAGAAATGAAAGATTTGGGCCGCATCTCTGAAGATGGAGAGAGTGGAACAAAGGAAAAATACAGGACATTATGCAGGTCCATTACAATCAATCCGGATACGGGCATGGTTTACTTCAGCACATCAGACGGAGTAATTTTTCAATACGATCCTGTTCCTGATCAGGTGCAACCTATTGTTGAAGACAATTTACGAAAAGATTATTTCGGACAATACGACCCAGCCTCCCCGGGACATATGGGGTATAACTGGCGGCAGGTATTCTGGCATGCAGGGCACAAAGCCATTTATGGCATACATGGCAATTCCGGTTATTTTTTCCGGTTCGACCCCGCTACAAAAAAAGTGGAAATACTCGACAGGATTACTTCAAAACCTTCCCAACGTAGCGGGATGTTCGATCAGTTCAGTTATGGTTATCTCGGATTAATGATTGGCCATAATCAGCGCACGGTATACTATCTTACAGGTTCCCCTATGTACATTAATGGAAAAAGAGTGACCGGTAAATCTTGTACGGCAAAAGGTGAAGCAAAAGGGCTGGAGAATTTACACCTGGTTACCTATGATATCGTTATTCACAAGTATCAGGATCATGGACCGATATTTTTTGAAGATGGATCAGCGCCCTTGTATGTAAACTCAATAGCAATCGGATTCGACCGGCATATCTATTTCATGGGCAGGGTGCCGGAAAAAGACAAAATCAAGACAGACCTTATCAGTATACCCGATCCCTTAAAAGACGAAGAATTTTCTACACCATTATAAATAAATGCAAACCATAGGCAGGGATTTAACTTCCTGCACTATGGATGCTATATTGATGCGCCACGGGTTTATTCAGTTTTGAAATATCGAGTAGTATTTGTTCTGCCTTCTCGTAGAGCGATGCCTCTAATGGCTTATTTGCAATGTACGATTCAAACATTTTGCTGAAGAAATTATAGTTGTCGCTCGATTTGTATTTTTCCATAATAGCTGGCAGCGCTGTTTTTAGCTGTTCCACGTCTTTAATTCCTTCCATATCTCTGTGATGCTGATACTCCACATATTTAAGCGTTCTTAGTACCCTTTCACTTTTCCAATATTCCTCAAACTGGTCCAATACTTTTTGTGCCTGACTGTATTGGGGGGTATTGTGATATTGTGATAAATTGATGCCTTTATTTAGTTCTTCCTGGCTGAACCCGGCAATTTCATTTCCGTCAATATCAAGAATATAATTACCTTCTTTTAGTCCCTTTACCTGCAGGATGTCTGCGTTCAGTTCATTTGTAAAGCAAAAAAATGAATCCGGATAAATTTCTTCGGGCGTAGGAAAAGGCAGTGCATGGGCTGTGGCAATAAATGATACGGATGCTGGTTTTGTGATCAGTGTATTTATTTCGCAGTTCTCATTGCGCACTACCTTATGCTTTGCGGCGTCAATAGCTATATGAGACACTTTGCCATCCACCTTTTGCATTCGTAAAAACGCTGCCGACATTACAAAGTATCCCATTTTACTTACGTGCACCCTGTCGTGGCCTATAATCGTTTTTGTAGAATCGCCCTTTTGGATTTTATTACTGATATCGTTCATAGCCGTCCAGCAGTCTACTACCGGAAGGTAATATTTTTTTCCCAGCAACTTGAGGTGTTCCGCGCAGCGTTTAAGATTATTATTGATCCCCGGGTAATTGGGTATGGATGATTTAACCACCTCATCAACGATGGTAGGCGTTTGCAAAATTACTTTTATGCCTCGGACAAGCAATTTTTCTACAATTAGGTCTGTATTTTTCATCCAGTGCTGTACCGCCTCTTCCTGGCGTGCTTTTATGCCTGGTTCATCCTGCTTTTCTGCTAAGTACAGATATGGGCGGAGATCATTTTCTTCAATCATTGTTACACACCAGGTGGGGCGGTTAATCAGTATATCGTCGTCTACGCGCCTTAATATTTCATCAGTTACATCTCCGGATATACCGGCATTAAAGAAGTGGAGGTTCCTTTCCGGGTATCGAGTTGCGTAAAACAAATTTGTATAATGAAAACATCCGCCATTCATGGCAACGCTGCTCCCAATGTAGCATATCCGGTCACCGTCTTTGAACAGGTTCTGCTGTGCGCAACAAGTATGTATACAAGCAAAGATTGCAACGGCAGACAGGAATAGATATTTCTTCATAAAGCTTGGTAAGTGATTTGAGATATTTAGAGTTTCAGTAACTTTTTCGCATTCTCATATAATATTTTTCTTTCGATTGTTTTATTGGGTGCAAGTTTGCGGATGATTTGGAGAAGGTTTGTACCTATGCAATTGTCTTCTGCTTTTGCAGTGCGGTCCCAGCAATCACTGCCGAAGAGTAGTTTATCTTGATGTCTGGTAAGGAAATTCTGAACGTGATCGGTATTCCGGTATAAGGAATTGAATCCTGACCTTCCTGAGAAGTCGCCCCACACATTGGGATAATCAAGCAACCTGTCTGTCAGTCCGCCTGGTGTAACTTTTGTCATAGGATACCAGTTATTATCGTCTTTCTGGTTTTTATCAATGTGGGCCCACCAGGTTTGTGCATGCCCTATAAAGTTTACACGCTTGTATTTTTTCACCATTTTTTCAAATCGCTCAAAGTTCCTGTTATATGTATTATATAGCCAGTGCATTAATACCGGAACGTCATATTTGTCGGCAAGCTTGTAAATCTCCTGCATCGCCAGAGAGTCGCATTCCACTCCGAATTTTGATTCACCGATCATCTTAGCGCCTAATTGCAGGTACTTTTCAATTTCGGTAATGGCGCCGGGCAAGTCGGGTATTTCGTTTGCGGCAAATAGAAACTCTCCGGGAAAGCGTTGAGCAAGAGCATAAGCGGCTTCGTTCGGTCCTATATCTGCCTGCAGTCCGTTTGCCATTCCATAATAGGTTGAACCATACTCTTTGGGATGTCCTGCAGGTTGTAAAATTGTAATTGATATACCCATAGCCCGCTGGTGAGCAATAAGATCATCATCTGATCTTTTATTGTAGTTAGTATGCTGATGAATGTCAATAATAGGTTCTGTATCACCATTTTTACTTACAGGCTTATTGGCGAAGTTATTTTGTGTCAGCAGAGATGGGGCGATAAACGCGCCTGCTCCGAGTTTTACATTTTGTATAAGAAAGTTTCTTCTGGAAAGTGTCTGATCACTCATATTTTTATATTTAATCGGGATTGTGGGACAAAAGATTTCTTTTTTACGAAAATAATACTATTTTCGTGTACGTAAACTATTTTATTTCTTAATCTTGGAAAGTCCGGCACTAACGGTGATTAATTGTTATGTCAAAAAAAGAATTTTCACGTCGCGATTTCTTAAGGTGTAATTCTGTTACAGGATTAGGTTTGTTATTACCAGGAAGTCTTTCCGCCGCACCGCTGCATACAACATCTCTAAGTACTATAACGCCTGCTTTACTTGGCGGCAAACCGGTATTTGATAAAGAATGGCCCCAATGGCCTCAATGGATACCGGAACAAGATGAACAGCGTGTTATTGACGTGTTGCGCAGCGGCGTTTGGTCAAGGAAGAATGTGGTGACTGAATTTGAAAATAAATGGGCAGCAACAGTAGGTGCAAATCGCTGCCTTGCAGTGGTAAATGGGACCAATGCACTGGTTGTTTCTTTAATTGAAAATAATATAGGAGCAGGAGATGAAGTTTTAATAGCTACCTACACTTTTATTGCAACACCGGTTTCTGTGCTTACTGTTGGTGCCATGCCGGTTTTTGTGGATACAGATCCTGAGACATTTCAGATTGATGTTTCTAAAATTGAACAGAAAATTACTCCGCGTACGAAAGCCATTATGCCTGTTCACCTTGCGGGTTTACCTGCCGATATGGATGCGATAATGAAGATAGCAGCAAAACATAAACTAATTGTAATTGAAGATGCCTGTCAGGCTCACCTTGCAGAATATAATAATAAAAAGGTAGGTACTATCGGTCATGCCGGCTGCTTTAGTTTTCAAAATTCAAAAAACCTGCCCATAGGAGAGGGGGGGGCTATTGTAAGTGATGATGAGGCTTTTATTGACCGCTGTTTCGCCTATCATAATTTTGGAAACGGATTTGGAAGTGTTAAACCTCGTAAAAATGAAAGTGGTGTACTTATAAGGGGAAATAAATTGAGATTGACTGAATATCAGGCTGCCATTGGTTTATCGCAGATTAAAAGACTGGAAGAACAAACAAAAAGGAGAACTGAAAGTGCTGATCTTTTAAGATCAGAATTGCCAAAGATCCCGGGAATAATTCCGGTAAAATTGGAAAAAGGTGTTACAAGAGGCGCTTATCACCTTTTCCCATTCAGGTATAAGAAAGAAGAATTTAATGACATACCGAGATCAAGATTTATAGACGCTCTCAATGCAGAAGGTGTTACTTGTTACGGAGGGTATGAACCACTTAATACTATGCCTTATCTTGAGGATACTTTTAAATCAAAAAATTTTATAAGATCATATTCTAAAGAAACACTGGATATAACTAAATACAGGCAAAGAAATATGTGTCCTGAAAACGATAAACTCTGCCAGGAGGCAGTTTGGTTACCTCAATATGTGCTGCTTGCAGATAAACCTGAGATTACAAAAATCATAGAAGCAATTCATAAGATTTATGTCAATGCAAAAAAACTAAATCAGTAATCAGAATTGTGATTTGATTATAAAAGACGATTTACTTTTAAATATGGAGTGATGAGATACAAGAGATTTTTTTTTCTTGTCTTGACTGTAATATTTTCTATTCATCTCATTGCGCAGAAGAAGGGGAATGACATTTTATTTAAGAATGGTGACAGGGTTTGTTTTATTGGAAATAGTATTCTCCCAGTATAAGCAATCCGAAAAGCTGCTTTTGCTTTTCGAACAATATCTCAAATCAGAACGCGATATCAGAGCATTGTGAATGGTGGAATTTGATTTTCTGCAGAATACAAATGCTACCGGTTTGGATTCTATAAAAAATTTCCTTTATCATCTCTTGTCTACTCAATACGCGCAATCAAAGTATCGCAATTATTATAAGAGCCAGATTGATCATTATATTCAGACCAAAGCTAATGAGGGAAATTTACAGAGCATCCTGGAAGCAACTTTTAAGAAGATTTATGAAATGAAAACAACTTTTCATTTATTTGAAATTGTAAAAATAAAATAGCAAAATGAAACGCAGAGAAATGTTAACAAAATTAGCCCTGTTAAGTACGCCTTTATTATCTGTTACAAAAACCGGATGGGCTTTGGAAACAAATATTACCGGAAACCGACAACTGGAATTTGAAGCTGAAAAGGACTGGTTTTTAAAAAAGCGTTTTGGCATTTTTGTGCATTGGGGGTTGTATGCAATTCCTGCATGGCATGAGCAATATCAGTGGAGGGCAGGTGTGCCCCGTGCAGAGTATTCAAAACTCATTCATGAATTCAATCCGCAAAAATTTTCAGCTGATAAATGGCTTGATCTTCTGCAGGAAGCAGGTATGGAATACCTGACATTTACCACTAAACACCACGATGGTTTTTGTATGTGGGATACAGCACAAACTGATTTTAATATAATGAGAACTCCGTATAAAGCTGATATACTGCGAAAACTTGCCGACGCCTGTCATGCAAGAAAGATTCCTCTCTGCCTTTACTATTCCATTGCGGATTGGCATCACAGGAATTATCCGAATATGGGCCGGCACCATGAATTATTGAAACCTGAAATTGGTGATCAGCCCAACTGGCAGAAGTATATGGAATTTCTGAAGGCGCAGGTAAAAGAACTATGTAGTAATTATGGTGAAATTCATGGATTCTGGTGGGATATGAATGTTCCGGAATATAAAGATCCATCAGTGAATGCGATGATAAGAAAATTGCAACCTAATATCATGATTAATAACAGAGGGTTTGACGAAGGTGATTTTGGAACTCCTGAACGTGATTATGGCCCTGCTCAAAAAGATGGGAAACCATTCAGCAGGCCAACCGAAGCTTGCCAGTCTGTGGGCAGCCTGAGCTGGGGATATAAAAAAGATGAAGAATATTTTTCTGATAAATATTTAATGAACAGTATTGATCGCTATTTATCATTAGGGGCGAATTATTTACTGAACATAGGGCCTGATGCTGAAGGACAGATGCCCGAAAAATCTTCTGCTATTCTGCGAAGGATTGGAAAATGGTATTCTTCAATAAAAGAATCTTATACAGATGTTGCATTGTCTTCACTGATCAAGGATAAGAGTGTATCTCTGACGAGGAGGAAGAACACCCTGTATATTCATTTTAATTCAGGACTAAACAAGGACGGATTTTCACTTAAACCAATAAATAAGCTTCCTGTAAATGCCATAATATTAAACAATGAAAAGCCTGTTACCTGTGTCTTAACCAATATACCCGGCGATTATCCTGATAAAACACCTTACCTGCGATTGCATGATCTGCCGGTTAATGAACTATCTGATACGATGCCTGTAGTAAAGCTGGAGTTTGATAGTGCTATTTAGTATTATTAAATGCCCAATCAGATCAGTAAAATCATTTGCTGAAATATTAGTTAGTTTTTCCCCTTCCAGTTGGGAGGGAGATACAAACTCCAGACTTCACTGTTTAGCAGATAATCGGGTTCAGATGCTCCGCCTGCTACCCACAATTTATCATTAAATACAAAAGTTGAATGTTCGTGTCTTTTTTGCCATTGACGATTTGATCTATATTCAGTCCAGTGTTTACCATCTTTTGAATACAATACATCGCCATAATTACCTTTTTCTTTTGACCAGCCACCCAATACCCATATATGTCCGCGATAAACCGCGCTTGAAAACCAAAGCCTGGGTTCCCATTCGGCAGAGCTTGTTACCTGTGTCCATTTAATACCATCTTCTGAACACCATACATCATTAGTTGGAATAGCATTTGGCTGACGGCTTCCGCCGCCCATGATCCAAATTTTGTTATTAAATACTACTACCTGTGCATGTGCCCTTTTTGACCAGGGTGCATGTGCAGTTTCCAGCTGCCAGTTTTTACCATCAGTAGAAGACCATACATCATTCATTAAAGTGGAGTCGTTATTCCGGTAAAAATTATTCGTTCCCCCTAATACCCACATTTTATTCTTAAATACGGCGAAGCCAGGGGAAAGCCTTGGGCTCCAACCTGCATTATTAGTGACTAAGTCCCATGTTATTCCATCGGCAGATGACCAGACTTTATTGCTGCATTCTGTACCTGGCACACTTCTTCCACCCATGATCCACATTTTATTTTTATATACCAACGATACCGGCAGGTCACTTTGCACCCAGGGTGCCTTATCCAAAACAAGTTTCCAGTTTTTCCCATCTTTCGATTTCCAGACATCCTTAAAGTTGGGGGTTTCAGGAGTATCCCATCCTCCCAGAATCCACATCTGATTTTTAAATACAAATTCACCCTGTGAATCACGTGGCGCCCAGGGAGCCTTATGCGTTTCTTCTGTCCATTGTTGTTGTGCGTAGGAGGCAATGTTTAGTAATATACCTGTGATTGCAAAGAGTGTCCCATTTTTCATATTCCTGAATCTTAATTGTGCGGATCTGTAAAAATACTAAAAACGTGTACGGTAACAATCATTTTTTTCATGCAAAAACTATATTTTCGTGTCCGTTAACGTTCATGTAAAATAGTTCGCTTCTGCATTAATATTTTCCTCATCCGAAATTTTTTTGCAAATAATTCATACAGCTATAAAATGATTTTCGAAAGCAAAGTACAATTGATAGAAGGACAGTCTCCCCTTGAATTTTTACCAAGATTATCAGATTATTTAAAAGGCCCTAAAATATATATTAAGAGGGATGATGTAATCGGAAGAAGCAGTGGAGGAAATAAGTTTAGGAAATATGAAAGGATTATTGGTAATGCTATTTCAAATAAATGCGACACACTAATTATCGCCGGACATTACCAGTCAAATGCAGCAAGAGGATTAGTGGGTGCAGCCTGTCAGTTGGGTTTGCAGTCAGTTGTTGTTTGCAAAGACCTGATCCCGAATCAGAATTCTACTTTTTTAAAAAACGGAAATGCCTTATTGATGAATATTATGGGGGCTAAAATCGTTCAAATAAATAAAGAGGATGATTATACATTGGCGATGAATATTGTTGCCAGACAAACAAAAAAAGCCGGCGGAAGACCCTATATCATTCCTTTTGGTGGCTCAAATGTATTGGGCTCTCTGGGTTATGCAGACTGTGTGGATGAATTGTATGAGCAAAGCCAGACACTATCAATAAATTTTCCGGATTATATTTTCACTGCTATGGGAAGTGGTGGAACACAGGCGGGTTTGATTTCTGGAATAATAAGAAAAAATATACCATCAAAAGTTGTTGGGATTAGTGTTTTACATAAAAAAGAAGAAGCAGAAAAAATTGTTAGGGACTTAACCATCCAAACATTGACAGAATTAAAAATCAATATAACACCCGATAAATTTATAAATATTGATGATACATTTATTGGAGAAGGATATGGAATTACAACTCCAGAAAGTATTGAAACCATACAATTACTTGCAAGACTGGAGGGAATTTTCCTCTGCCCGGTATATACTGCAAAAGCGATGACAGGATTGCTGGCATATATTCGTACAGGCAAAATCAGGAAAAATGAATCTGTGGTATTTCTTCATTCCGGAGGTTCGCCTTTGTTATATGCATATTATGATAAGTTTTTTAATTGAAAGCCGGGTATAATTTTTTGTATTTGTCATTCATTCGATCTGCATGACAATCGAAAATGCAAAGTATATATATCCACGTCACAAAAAAATCCGGATATTTGATTAACATATCAAAAAGAATCATGAACAAACCCCTCATTTCCATCGTTAACTCAAGCACTTTTGGAAAGCATTTTACAGAACATATAGAAACCTTAGAGCAATTTGCAGATTTAGTGCATATCACTGTTCCGGCAGATATTGATGCAGATTCCCTTGCCGAAAAAATAAAAGATTCTGATGGCATCATAGCCAGCGTAACTCCTAAGTTTCCGCGCAAAACATTAGAGCAGTGCCACAAGCTTATATTATTAGCCCGGCATGGAATAGGTTGTGATAATGTAGACCTGCAGGCTGCCACTGAACTTGGTATTGCCGTATCAAGGGTAAAAGGAGTTGTAGAAAGAGAAGCGGTGGCAGAATATGCCCTTGCGTTGTTAATGGCAGCTTCACGACGCGTACCTGAGGGATTGCTTGCGGTAAAGAACAGTGATTGGGCCAGTCGCTACCGGATGATAGGAATGGAACTACACGGTAAAACGATTGGCATTATCGGTTTGGGAAATATTGGATCACGTTCCGCTGAAATATTATCAAAGGGATTTGGAGCAAATGTGATTGCTACTGACCCATATATTGATAAGGAACGTTTTAAACAATTTAATGCAAGAGAAGTAAGTCTTCAGGAATTGATCAACACCTCAAATGCAATTTTGTTTCACTGCCCGCTTACTTCTGAAACCCATCGGATGCTGGGCAAAGAACAATTTGCCGTTTTGAAAAAAGGAGTTGTGCTGGTAAATACCTGCAGGGGTGAGCTTGTTGATGAAGATGCTTTATACCACGCTCTGCAGCATGGATATTTGGGCGCTTATGCAACTGATGTAGTGGAGGGTGAGCCGGTGGATGGTACTCATCGTTTAGTGAAACTAGATAATGTAATTATTACTCCGCATCTCGGTGGTTATTCCTGGGAATCTTTGCGCGGAATGGGTCAAACCTGTGTGGATGATATGGTATCTATATTTCAGAAAGGTGGTACAGCAGGCGAACTGGCTAATCCGGAAGTATTACAAAACAATCCCAGGAAATGGCATTAACGTTGGCAATAGATCTGGGTACTACTAATTTAAAAGTAGGTCTTATTAATGAACTGGGTGAAATACTCTTTTCGCAGGCTTCAGCAATATCCACCGTCAGCAACGAGGCAGGAAGTGCAGAACATGATCCGGAAGCGCTTAAAAATCTTATTGTAGCCTTATGCAAAAAAGTGCTGAAAGATGAGTATAAAGAACAGGTTGAATTTATCATCTCATCTACCTATCAATTCGGACTGATGATGATGGATGAGCATAAGAGACCCCTTACCGGAATAACATTGCTTACCGACATCCGTTCACAGCTTACTTTTTCAGATTTTGTATCATTATATGCTGATGAAGATGTATATTATAAAACAGGCTGCCCGCTCATCAGTCAGTATGTACTCCCCCGGTTATTTTATTTTTCACGTAAAAAACAGGAGCTATTTAAAAGTGTTCGATACTTTGCAGACAGCAAATCTTTTTTGTTTGAATGGCTTACCGGAGAGTGGGTAACAGATATGAGCACTGCGGCTGCAACACAGTTTTTTAATGCGCATCATTATCAGTGGGACGAGGGATTGCTCTCAAAATTAAATCTTGCTGCCGGTCAGTTCCCACCTGCAATAGATGGTACTGCATATATGGCCCCACTGAAGAAAGAAATAGGCGAAATGCTCGGATTAAATAAAAATGTTCGCGTAGTACTGGGGGTGTATGATGGCGCTGTATTAGGTATTGGGCTCAGCGGACTTGCAGCTAATGTAGGTATAGTAAATGTAGGCACCACAGCAATGCTCCGTATACCTGGTAACCAACCGGTATTTGATAAAAATGAAAACAAACGCATACAGGCTTATGCCATTCATAAAAATCATTTTTTGAATGGTGGGGCGCTTAATAATGCGGCATTGCCATTGGACTGGCTGAAGAATAATCTTTTTGAAATCAACCTGGAGGACCAGGCTTTGCTTCAGTTGAGTAAGGAACCGCCGTTGATATCACTGCCATACCTGACAGGAGAACGTGATTCGAAAACCGGACCCTATGCTTCAGGGGTTTTCTTTGGTGTACGGCGGCATCACACCAGGATTGATTTTGTCAGGTCGGTACTGATGGGTGTGGCATACTCCCTGAGGTACTTATATGAAGCATTAAACGAAAACGACCTGTATATAAAAGAAATAAGAATGGGCGGCGGCGGTGTTAATATACAGGTGTGGCCGCAAATATTTGCAGATATTCTTGGAGTGCCGGTTACCCTTACTGCCGGTAAAGAAATGGCTCAGATAGGTAATGCTATGCTGGCTTTTACAGCTGGCGGTATATATAATGATCTGCATGATGCTTCTCAAAATATTTTGAAAGAGGGCAAAAGAGTTGAACCGGATGAAAGTTCTGTGAATATCCATAATGAACACTATCAGTTCTTCAAAAAGCTCAGGGAGAACCTCGGTCCATTATATCAGGAGCATGCTGCTCTTAGATACTGATAGTGCTTAAATTTTAGATATAACAATTTTCGGCTTTCATTCAGTTAACGATAAACGAATCCTTCGCTGCCACATCTCTGTCATTTATAGAAAACTGTATCTGGCAGGTCTCCCGACCTGTGCCTTATCATTGCTTATTTAATCGAATAAGAGTGTGGTTGAATTAGATATCAATAAATAATTCTACTTTAACAAGTTTTTTGTCGCGACGGGGTCTTCACACCCAGGTAAATGCGCTAAGCGTGTGACCCCCGGTGAACACGAATCTATAAACATGTTGTGCCGTTTGATTACCATGATCTATGAGAAATGGATAGCACCAGGGTCTCATGGCCACACTCACAATTCCTTTGAATGAAGACCCCGGTGCGATAATGAAACCTGCCATTGCGGGTTCACACCTCAAACATATCCTGGTTGTGAGACCCGATTGTGATACTGGTCTACATCATTTCATTATTCTATTATCATATACATTTTATTACACACTAAGCATAAAAATATTTCATCAGGGTTTAAATAATGTTTTAACTTCGTATTTATTCGTAGCCAATATTATAGAATATCCCGCATATGAATACTGACGAAGCATTATGGGAAGGATTTCTAAAGGGTGACAAAGATTTGTTTTTGGCCCTTTACAATAAATATTATCACACACTCTTTTTTATAGGGCTCAGGGAAATCAAAGATGCGCAGTTGGTAAAAGATACTATACATCAACTGTTTTTATATCTATGGGACAAAAGGGGAAATATTCAAAGGGCTAACAATGTAAAATCTTACCTCATTACATCTTTTCTCCGAAAACTATCAGACGATTGGAGAAAAGCAGGGAGAATAACTAATCTCCAGGTGGTAAGCAATGATTACTCCAGTGATACCCAACTTACCCCTGAAGAGTCTTTAATCCAAAAGGAAGAACAGCATTACTTGTTTAAAACGCTGACAAATTTCATAAATGAATTGCCAGCCAGGCAGAGGGATCTCATTTTCATGAAGTTCTACGAAGGTCTTAGTTATAACGAAATTGTGGAGCAAACGGGGCTGTCTCATCGGACTGTTTACAATAAAATTCATGAAGCCCTGAAAAAAATTAAGCTTGAAATCTCCCAGAGCCGGAAAGCTGGCAGGATCTCTCTAATATGGCTGCTTGGCCTCTTTATTTCCAATCACGAAATATTTATTAAATAATTTTTTAAAAAAAGGGGTAAAAAATCAAAGCCATACACTCTGCTTAATAGCTCCGCTTGTAATGATTCTATGCATCAGGATATAATAGATATAACGGATTTGTTAACTGATGAGTCTTTCATCAGTTATTGTAAAGGCACTTCTGCACAGGATATCGCCAAATGGGAAAACTATATTAGTCAATATCCCGAGAAAAATGAATTGATAGAATCTGCACGGGAACAATATCTTATGTTGTTCAATGTATTAGCAGCTTCTGACAAAGAAGAGGAGGTTATGCGTCTTAAAAACAGGTTAGATCAGAAAGATGTAACTCCTGTAGTCAATATGGACGACTGGAAAGGAAGAAAGAACCGAAAAGGGATACAAAAATGGCTAAAATGGGCAGGAATAGCTGCAGCTATATTACCACTTACTTTTTTTATAGCACAATATTTTTTTTCACCTGATAATACTGGTTCGAAAACTTATATAACCATCTTTGGTGAACGTAAAGAAATTCAATTACCCGATGGTTCTTTCGTTAATCTTAATGCAGGCAGTGAAATTAAAATTAACAATGGATTTGGTGTCACCAACCGTAATATTTATCTGAAGGGAGAAGCTTTTTTCGATGTAAAACATAATGCAAAAACTCCATTTATAGTACACACCCCCGCTATGGAAGTAAAGGCTTTGGGTACTGCATTTGATGTTAGAGCTTATGACGGTGACATGATTACTGAGACATCATTAATACGCGGGTTGGTAGAAGTTACTTTAAAAGAAAACGGCAATCAGATAGTATTGCTTCATCCTAATCACAAAATTGCCTGGGAACACCATGATGTAACTGTAGAAAAAGTTAAACCGGATTTACCTGTCAAATCCGTCTCTTCTGATATTAAAGAAGGGGCACCTGTGGAATTGAAATTATCAGATAGGGGTGAGATTAAAGAAATAGCCTGGAAAGAAAACAAGCTGATTTTCGATAATGATACGTTCAGCGATATTGCATCTTTACTTACAAGATGGTATGGAGCCAGGATTGAGTTTAAAGATGACGATATCCGGAACTACAGGTTTACCGGTGAGTTTGAAAAAGAAGATTTGCGAACGGTGCTTGCATTCATGAAGGAATCAAGGGCTTTCAACTTTACAATTGATACGGGTGAAGCAGTAGTTGTCACTCTGTCAAAATAAAAAAATACAGGAGCCAATGCGCTAACATTACCCCTGTACTAAAAGCCTGAAACACCCTGGGAAGGATGTTTCTATTTTTAATCAAATACAATTTAAAGGTATGAAAAAAAATCATGCTTATGAAGGGAGGTATGTACCTCCATCTTTAACTAAGCTGCTAAAAGTTATGAGATTAACTTCCTTGTTTCTTATTATTGGTACCCTCACCGTACAGGCTGGCGGATTCTCACAGGATGTAAAAGTGAGTTTTACCCTTAACAAAGTAAAACTGACCACTTTTTTTAAGGTAATCGAAAAAGAAACAGATTACCGGTTTGCTTATTCCAATGATATTATTCCGGGCGGTGATATAGTAACAATCTCTGTCAGAAAAAAACCGTTGTCGGAAGTAATGAATGAAGTGATGGCAATAGCCAGTTTAAAATACCGGTTTGATAAAACTTCGGGTATTATCATAATTTCTGAAAAACAAGGGCTACTCAATGAGAGTAGTTTGTCTGCTTTTCAAAAAACTGTAAAAGGGATTGTAATGAGCGAGAGTGGTGAACCGCTCCCGGGTGTTTCCGTTCAGGTAAAAGGTACAACCAAGGTAACTTCCACAAACGCCAATGGTACCTTTTCTATAGAAGTAGAAGACAAAGAAAAAATACTGGTATTTTCTTATGTGGGTATGGCTACAAAAGAAGTTGCAATTGATACAGAGAAGCCAATGCAGGTTGTATTGTCTATGGTCACCAATGCATTGAATGAAGTTGTGGTAGTGGGATACGGTACCCAAAAAAGGACATTGGTTACCGGTGCTGTAGCCAGCGTTACCGGCAAAACCCTCAACGAATTGCCAGCCTTAAGTATAGCCCAGGCCTTACAAGGGCGGGTGTCGGGTGTAACAGTTACCAATAACGGTAGTCCCGGCGCTGCTCCTATTGTGCGCATCAGGGGTATCAGCTCCATCAGCTATGCATCAGATCCGCTATATGTAATAGATGGCTTTCCAACAGGCGATCTTTCCACAATTGATACTAAGGATATTGAATCCGTAGACGTACTAAAGGATGCCTCTTCTGCTGCTATTTATGGTTCCAGAGCTACCAATGGGGTGATTATGATTACCACCAAAAAAGGCAGACGTGATGGACAATTGCGCGTAAATTATGACGCATCTTATGGAATGCAGGAGGTTACCCAGCGACTGGATTTGCTGGATACCGAAGGATTCAAAAAGTATGCTATCGCCTATCGTGGCTCGCAAGTGCCCAGGCTGTTAGACCCATGGTTAAATACTCCTATTTATGCAGGTGCCACACAGACTTACGGAGAAACTAACACAAACTGGCAGGATGCCTATTTTCGTAAAGGGGCTATGACCGGCCATAATATTGGAATAAGTGGTGGAAATGAAAAATCCCGGTTTTATGCTTCTGCCGGATTTTTTGATCAGAAAGGTACGGCGCCAACGGTAGGATTCAAACGTTATAATTTCAGGATTAACTCGGAACACAATATCAGCAAAGTTTTCACATTCGGCGAGAATCTCTATGTAGCGTATGGCGACCGCAATTATGATAACAACGAAACCGGCTCCAGGACTAACCTGGTAAATGTAATAAGAATGATGCCTCACATGCCGGTATACGATCCAACTTCTAATGGCGGATACAGAGGGGTAAACAGCACTCTTGATGGCGGCGACCCTACCAATCCCATTGAAGATGCTGAATTAGTTAATCCCGGCAACAGGAAGACCGCAAAAATTTTGGGAACGGCCTACCTCGAAATCAACTTTACAAAATGGCTGAAATTCAGGTCAACCTATGGCGTAGACTACGCCAACTCACTTGACTATCGGTTCTCTCCTATTTACAATGATAATGGGGCTATCGCAGGTTCGAGTGCATCCGTTGCCACTATTACCAATAACCGCAGTTTGTCTACAGTACAATTAGCTACCCAGCAACTTACTTTCGATAAGGATTTTGGTAATCACCATATCAATGCTATTGCCGTTTATGAAATGCAGACTCAGCAAACTAAAACTGAGAATGGCAGCGGTCAGCAGGAATCTAACGAACTTGGGACATTAAATAATGCAAAAAATGTTTCCGTTAAAACGTTGATTGGTGAAAATACTTTGCTGTCCTACCTGGGTCGTATTAGTTATGATTTTAGAGGGAAATATATACTTAGTGCAGCAATTCGCCGAGATGGGCTTTCCGTTTGGGCGCCTGGTAAAAAATGGGCAACCTTCCCCTCAGGTTCTATCGGATGGAGAATTGACCAGGAAAATTTCATGCTCAATCAATCTACCATTTCTGAGTTAAAGCTCAGAGCAGGTTATGGTATTACCGGTTTGAATGGAACCGTATTAGGAAATACCCCCTGGCTTGTATCCGTAAATGCCAATAGTGCACAATATCCTTTTAATAACAATATTACAGGTGGTCCAGCATCATCTATACCGGGTTTGGGTAACCAGGACCTGGAATGGGAAACAACTAAACAATTGAACATTGGCTTGGACTTAGGATTTTTGCAAAATAGGTTCACTGCAACTTTTGAATATTTCAATCGTAATACTGATAACCTGATCCTTAACGTACCATTATCGCGTTCAATGGGATTTATCAATAATCAAGTTCCCCAAAATGTTGGCTCAATGAAAAACAGTGGTTTTGAAGCACAACTTGGCTATAATGATCGTGAGGGAGAGTTTACCTGGTATGCAAGTGCTAATTTTAGTGCTATTACCAACAAGGTTACCCGATTGGCTGAAGGTGTAACTAATATAGAGGCAGGTGGTGATGCAGACTTTGGCAGTTATAATATCACCAATACAGCAGTTGGTCAACCCATTCAGTCATTTTATGGCTGGAAAGTGTTGGGTATTTTCCAAAACCAGCAGGAAGTGGATAATAGTCCAAAACAGGCAGCAAGTACAGCGCCCGGTGATCTCAAATTTGAAGATTATGTAAAAGATGGTACAATTGACATCAACGATCGTCAGTTCCTGGGAAGTTTTCTTCCTAAGTTTACATATGGATTTAACCTGGGGGCTAATTACAAAAACTTTGACTTCTCTGCTTTCTTCCAGGGAGTACAGGGTAATAAAATCTTCAATGCTACAAGGGTTATAACTGAAGGTATGGTGCGTTTCTTTAATGCCGGTACCCAGGTACTCAATGCATGGACCCCAACAAATACACAAACGAATATTCCCAGGGCAATAGGTGCAGATCCTAATCAGAATGCAAGACCTTCAACCCGTTTTCTTGAAGATGGTTCGTATTTACGTTTGAAGAATATCATGTTGGGCTATAATATTCCATCTAATACTTTAACATCGCTTACAAAAGGCACCGTGAAAAATTTCCGGGTATATGTGTCGGCTCAGAATATATTGACTTTTACCAAATACAGCGGTTATGATCCTGAAGTAGGGAACAGGACACCCGGCTCATCATTAACCAATGGTATCGACTTTGCTGTATATCCCCAGCCTAAAGCCTTTCAGATTGGCTTGCAGGTAGGTTTCTAACAGCAATTTTTTTGATCAATTATTCTAAAAAAATTATTATGAAATTAAGTCTTGAAAAATATACAATTGCTGTAATGCTGGCTGGTACTGGCTTAGTGGCATGTAACAATAAGCTTGATGTATTGGATAAAAATAATCCAACTACTGCCAGTTATTTTAAAACTGCATCAGAACTTCAAAATGGTGTAAATGGTATTTACTCTATTCTGCGTGGTGGTGAGTTGGTTGGACGCGAATGGTTTTTTATGCATGATATGAGAGGTGGAGAGTGTGCTGCAGGGGGGCCTCAGCTTGAAGCACCCAGGGCAGAGTTACTAAAAGAACCATCGCCTGCTCCATCAAATTCGGTAATGACAAGCGTTTGGACTGGATGTTACCACATGATCAATCGGGCAAACCTGGTATTATCCATGGCTCCTGATATTACTGATAATACAGTACTCAGGGATCGTTTGGTTGGCGAATCAAAATTTCTTCGCGCATGGGCATATTTTGAATTGGTATCTCAATGGGGCGACGTACCAGTGTACACCAACCCAATAGTTTCGTCAACAGATTTTAAAGGCAAAACACCTGCCGCTGATATATATACATTAATTATTGCTGACCTCACTGAAGCTGTACAAAAACTGCCTGAAAGCTATAGCACCTCAGATAATGGACGTGCTACACGGGGCGCTGCTAACTCCCTGCTCGGACGTGTGCTGATGCAGAAGGGCGATTATGCAGCAGCTAAAACTGCCTTGTTGCAGGTATATGGCAAATATTCGCTTGTCAGCAACTATCAGTGGAACTTTGATGGCGATGTAAGAAACGATGATGGTTCACCGGCTGCATCGGGTCATGAGTTCAATGCTGAGTCTATTTTTGAAGTAGTATTTGTAGATAAGGGCGATAATGACTTTAACTGGGGATATAACGGAGAGGGATCTACCAGCCCCTTAAGCACAGTGCGCAACCAGGAGTATGGTATTACCTGGGGAAATGTTATTCCCTCTGACCGTGCACTGAATGAGTTTGAAGATGGTGATCCCCGTTATAAATTTACTATCTTTGAAGAAGGCGATCAGATCCTTACTCAGTCTTCATCAGGGCCTCTAACACTTGTCGCTAACGATATGAATATTGCAACATCTACGAGAAAAGGAGTAACGAAGAAAAGATTTTTCAGAAAGTACGGTATATATGATTGGGTGAATTCCGGATTTCATCCCGGTGGTTTGAATCAAAGAATAATTCGTTATGCCGATGTGCTGCTGATGCTTGCAGAATGTGAAGCAGAAGTAGGGACACCCGCCCAGGCAGCAGCATATATCAACGAGGTACGTAGCCGCCCAAGTGTGAACATGCCTCCGGTGACACTAACTACTAAGGAAGCAGCCCTCAAAGCAGTGATGCATGAACGTGCTGTAGAATTATGTGCTGAAGAGGTAAACAGTGTTGATATCCTTCGCTGGAGAGCAAAGGGATATTTCCCTTCCATTATGACCGACCCTAAAGCAGGACAGGTTGCTATGTTTCCGATACCTGCAGCAGAAACATCAACTAACCCGATGTTGAAATAAATGAATATCCCGACTAAAAATAGAGGCTATACTTATAGCCTCTATTTTTTTTGTACTTAAACACTACTAAAACTTATTATACAATTGGTAATTTTACCCGGAAGTATATGAAATGGATTGCTATATACCTGTCAGTTTTCTTTTTTATTTTATTGGGATTAACATCCTGCAATAAGAAACAAAATAGAAAGATGTTTACCAAACTCCCGGTTGAAGAATCGGGGATAGCTTTCAGCAACGATATCCACGATACAGATTCGAGTTATTCCTTTATCAATGAGTTTGGATATATGGGCGGGGGGGTAGGTATTGGAGATTTTAACAATGATGGTTTACAGGATATTTTTTTTAGTGGCAATCAGGTAAGTTCTAAGCTCTACATAAATCGTGGTAACAATAAATTTGAAGATATAACTGAAAAAGCCGGAGTAACAACAAAAGATTGGTGTACGGGAGTGAGCATTGTTGATATTAATAACGACGGATTTGATGATATATATGTTTCGGTTTTGGGAAAAAATCTTCGTACCCGTTCCGGGAACCTCCTGTTTATTAATCAGCATAACCTTTCATTTAAAGAATCAGCATCTGAATATGGTCTGGCAGATTCAGGGTATTCTTCACAGGCAGTTTTTTTAGACTATGACCACGATGGCGATCTTGATATGTACCTTGCCAATTACTTGCTAAGTACTAAAAATGCAAATAGTATTTTTCCAATTGACAGAAGTGGTAAGTCGCTTGCCAATGACAGGTTATTCAGGAATGATGGTGATACCGCTCATCTTGGACATCCTGTATTTACTGATGTAACTGTAGCAGCCGGGATAACAGAAGATGGCTATGGACTTGGAGTGTCAGTAAGTGATTTTAATCATGATGGTTGGCCGGATATATATGTGGCTAATGATTTTATTTCTAATGATGAGCTTTGGCTTAATAACCGTAATGGAACTTTTACCAATTGCATTGACAGGGCATTAAAACATCAGAGTTATTCCAGTATGGGCTCAGATGCGGCTGATATTAATAATGATGGGTTAGCTGACATCATAACACTTGACATGCTGCCTGAATATAACGAGCGAAAGAAGATATCGTTTTCTTTCATGAATTATGAACGATATATGGCAGAACGCAACATGGGCTACGAACCCCAATTTATGCGCAATATGCTGCAGCTTAACAATGGCAATAGAAAGCTGGGCGATACTACAGTTCCTTTCTTTAGCGAAATAGGGGAGCTTGCGGGTATAGAGGCTACCGACTGGAGCTGGAGTGTGTTGCTGGCTGATTTTAATAATGATGGCTGGAAAGATATACATGTCACTAACGGAATAGGCAGTGATTTTATCAATGCTGATTTTCTTGAATTCAGCCGTGCTGTTTTCAGTAACAGCAATATGAGTAAAAAAGAACAGCAAAATGAAATCAGGAAAAAATTATCTTCCATAGAACACATTAACCTGCCCAACTATCTTTTTATTAACAACCATAATTTACAGTTTGAAGATGTATCGGCAATAGCCGGAATTAATGAACTGTCTTTGTCGAATGGGGCTGCTTATGCTGACCTTGATAATGACGGAGACCTTGATCTTGTTGTCAATAATATTAATAAACCCGCTTTTGTATTTATCAATAACATCAGAGAAATAGCAGCAGATACATCTCATCACTTCATGGGCATCATTTTAAAAGGCGATAGTGTTAACCGGCATGGTATTGGCGCTAAAGTTTACTTGTATGATAATGATACTTTGCAATTGCAGGAACAGAATCCGGCAAGAGGTTATTTTTCATCGGTGGATTACAGGTTATTCTTCGGGTTGGGGAAACACAAAATAGCAGATTCCATACGGATAATTTGGCCCGATGGTAAACAGCAATTGTTAAAAGACTGTCCTGCAGATACCATGCTTGTGCTGGATTGGCAGAATGCCGGTAATACACATTTTGTTGAAAAGAGGTCTGCTACTTTGTTTGCGGATATTACTTCTTCCTCTGGCATCTCCTATATACATCATGAAAATGTTTTCAATGACTTTTCCATGCAACGATTGTTACCTCAGAAGTTTTCACAGTTGGGGCCTTATATAGCAACTAGCGATATTAATAATGATGGAAAGACTGACTTCTTTGTGGGAGGTGCATTTAATTATTCAGGAAAAATATTTACACAAAACAATTCTCAGTCTTTCACTGTAAAAAATCTAACAGACAGCATAAAGTTTGAAGAAGATGTAGATTGTATTTTTTTTGATGCGGACAATGATGGTGATGCCGACTTGCTGGTAACCGGCGGGGATTATCAATATGATGCACGTTCTGAATATTATAAGCCAAGATTATACATGAATGATGGCAAGGGAAATTTTCACTTACAAAAGAATGCTATACCTGATTCTGTAAGGACAATCACCGGGAAGGTTGTTTCTTTTGATTATGATAATGATGGCGACCTGGACCTGTTTATTGGCGGCCGTGTTTCAAAAAAGTATCCAATGCCTCCTGATAGTTACCTGTTGCAGAATAATGGCGGGATATTTAGGGATGTTACTAATATCGTTTGCCCTGCATTAAGAAATATTGGTATGGTTACCTCTGCTGTCAGTATTGATTTTAACAATGATAAACAACCCGATCTCGTTGTAGCTGGAGAATGGATGCCAGTCAGGTTTTTTAGAAATAACAATGGTAAACTTGAGGATGTCACAGTGAATACAGGACTTGTTAATATGAATGGTATGTGGAGGAGCCTTGCCGCTATGGATATGGACAATGATGGGGATATTGACCTCGTTGCCGGTAATCTTGGATTGAATTGCAGCTACCGGGTGAGTACAAATGAACCGATGGAATTGTTTGCCGCCGACCTTGATGGCAATGGCAGTATAGATCCGGTAAATTTTTATTACATTAAAACAAAAGATGGGAAAAAATATTCACGTCCCGGTATAAGCTTGAGCCAATTGGCAACCCAGGTACCCGGAATAAAAAAACAGTTTCAATTCAATGAAAATTATGCACGAGCAGGGTTTGAAGAAATTTTTGAAGGAGTAGACAAGAGACATATATTCCATTTGTATTGCAATGAAACAAGAACCTGTTATTTTGAAAATAAAGGCAATGGTAAATTTGAAAAACATCCATTGCCTGTAGAGGTACAGTTTGCGCCTGTTAATGCTATTATTTGTAATGATTTGGATAGTGATGGAAATAAAGATATCCTGTTAGCGGGCAATGAATACCAGGCTGAAGTAATGAGGGGGAGATATGATGCCTCTTATGGCTGTTACCTAAGAGGTAATGGAAGAAATGAATTTACTGCTGTTGCACCGGCTGAAAGTGGATTTATTGTAGACGGTGATGTAAAGGATATGAAAGTAATTACAATGCCTGATAAAACTAAGCGAATATTAGTAGCTGTAAATAATGATTCGTTAAGGGTGTTTAAGGTAAGGGGAAATTGATATATTTTTTTGCTTTATCATTAATTTCAATACTCCAACTGCAGGTTAACATATTCGGTACACGGTGGAAATTTTATTTTCTCGTATCAAGGCCGTATCTCACGCAGGTCTCCGGGTCTGTGCCGTGTCATTATTTTTTTAGCAAAGTGGGTGTGTAGTTGATTTAGTTATCAATAAATTGAAAAAAGTATATTGCATTAAAGCAAATCAGATATGTGCTGGTTTTGTAGCGTTGCCGGAGCAATGGCTATATAGCAGTGCCATTTATTATTAAGTAAACGATGGTAACGGGTTAATTGAAATTATAGACGTGTATTAAACGGCAAGATAAGTAATTTCGAAGCACAGGTCAGGAGACCTGCCTTCTTCCCGGGCGTAGTCTCGGCGCATAGGCATGTGCGATAGCCGCCGGACTCGCCATGTAATAAATGAGGCGGCAACTCAGACCTGGCCAAAACGCCTGGCAACAAAACCTGCACACAACTGTCTATATTTTGTTTTACCAGAACCTCACATAAATGGCTGCCAGTATCATTAGCATGATTACTATCAAAGCTAATGTTGCGGGCTTAACTCTGAACATTTCTCTATCGAGCATAAATGCTTTTGGATTAACTTTTGGACCTGCTAGGCTCAATGTCACCATTACAATTACAGTAAATACAAATGACCATCCCATGGAAATCAGGAAGGGAATCTGCCATACCTGCTTATCACCTTCCATAGTGGGGAATGCTGTGTATAATAAGGTCTCGTGCCCAAACCATGACGGTGCATAATTGTTGAAAACAACGACCATCACCAATCCCGTAATTAAACCTGCTACTGCAGCAGTACCTGTAGTACGTTTCCAGAACATACCGAGGATAAACATCGCAAAGACACCGGGACTGATGAAGCCGGTATATTTTTGAATGAAAGTAAAACCACCTTCACCACTGATACCGAGCAGGTCGTTCCAGGTAAATACAATAGCTATAAGCATGGCAATAATAATAGTAATCCTTCCTGTCCATACCAGTTTTTTTTCATCGGCATCTTTGCTGATATACCTCTTGTAAATATCAAGAGTGAAGATAGTTGAGATACTATTGGCTTTACCCGCAAGTGAAGCCACAATGGCTGCAGTGAGTGCGGCAATGGATAAGCCTTTGAGCCCGCTGGGAAGAAAACTAAGTACAGCCGCATAGGCGCCATCTTTACCACCCTGCAACTGCGGCAGGTGCCCGTTTTTGTGCAGTACATAAGCGGCGATACCGGGAAGCATTACAATAATAGGCATCATCAGTTTCAGAAAACCTGCAAATAAAATTCCTGTACGGGCAGTTTGCAGATTGGCTCCCAGTGCGCGTTGTGTGATGTATTGATTACATCCCCAATAATTGAGGTTTACAATCCATTGTCCGGCAAAATACATGGCAATGCCAGGAAGGATCAGGTATTTGTCAATTTCTATTTGCGGAGAATCTGGCGTTGGCTTTTTAAATATCATGTGAAAATGATCAGGGGCATCTTTGAGTAATGTTTTGAAACCGTCAAGAGCGCCTGCACCTATTCCAACCTTATCGCTTACAATATTCAAAGCCAGTATGGTAGTTGCCAGCCCCCCGATGATCAATACAGTTACCTGTATTACATCTGTGTATCCTATTACCTTCATACCACCCAGTGTAATGATTATGGCAAAAATAGAAAGCATTATCATAACGATATGCAGGTATTCGCCACCGAGCAATCCGTTAATAGCTAAGGCGCCCAGGTATAGGATGGACGTTAGATTTACAAACACATACAGAAAAAGCCAAAATACCGCCATGATCAGCGAAACACTTTCATTGTACCGCGTTTTCAAAAACTGCGGCATTGTGTATATTTTATTTTTAAGGTATACCGGCATAAACCATACGGCAATAATGATCAGACCAAGTGCAGCAATCCACTCATATACAGCAATGGCAATGCCTGCAAAAAATCCATCGCCGCTCATACCTATAAACTGCTCTGCCGAAATATTAGATGCAATCAGTGAAGCGCCTATTGCCCACCAGGTAAGCGACCCTTCAGCAAGGAAGAAATCATGTGTATCGGTTTGTGCTTTCTTTTTTTTACGGTATATCCAATAACCGTATGAGGCAACTACAATAAAATATATACAGAACACAAGATAGTCGGGAAAAAGCAGTCCATTTTTCATACAAGTCAATCCTTAGTTTATGTGATGAGTAGTAGTATTTATACTATTGATATTACGCTTCCTTACAGCGAACTTCTTCTTTGAGTTGATAAAGATTAGGGATTTTGCCGATAACAACAAATCCAATAATTATTTCCCCAAATGCCGTGTAGGAGAAACAAAATTCAGAACCGATTGAAACTTGGACTGGTACCTACGTCTATCGAGCTTAAAATAATATGCACCTCTTTTCGAAGTAGATTTTTCCTTTTCCTTTTGTTTTATCAGCAGCCCTGAGGAAAGTAGTTTCCGGCTAAAGTTTCTCTTATCAAATTCCTGCCTGTAAATTCCTTCATACAAATTTAATAACTGTGGTATAGTAAATTTTTCCGGAAGCAGTTCAAACACTACAGGATGAAATGCCGCTTTGTAACGGAGTTTTTCCTGCGCAAGAGCTACCATCTGGTCATGATCGAAAATCAATTTGGGAATAGAATATAGCGGGAACCATTTTGCTTCATACTCAGCACTAATCTGCTCCCTGTATTCATTAATATCAATTAAACTTGAAAATATTACAGAAATTGTTCTTTCGATAGGGTCGCGGTCAACATCACTAAATATATGCAATTGCTCCATGTACACATCGCTTAATCCTGTCAGGTCCTTTAATATTCTAGAAGCCGCATCTTCTACCTTCTCGTTATTGTGCACAAATCCACCCATTAAGCTCCAGTGTCCTTTCTTTGGCTCTATACCTCGTTTTATGAGCAATACATTTAATTGAAAACCGTCAAATCCAAATATAATGCAGTCTACCGCTACAAGCATGCGGTTTTGGGGAGAATAATTATCCAGCTTCATTGGGAAGAATTTCTCTGATTCAAACGAGTTTATCAAATATATATCTTTTCATGATTTTATCAGAAAACAGACCCAATTTAAATTGTTGCTTTAAAAATGATATTTCAATAATACGGTTACCAGTATATAGTAGATTCCGGCTTCACTACTACATAGAGGGTGTTGTGTAACCCGGATTTTGCAGTGGACTGCAAAATCTGCCCGAGGGGTCTGATGTGTCAAAGCCGATCAGGCGCTGACCAAAGCGTCAAGCGCCGACGAAACGAAGTTTGTAGGAGTCTTCGAACCTGACAAAAATTAGCTGAATTCCCGAATGATTTTCTCATTTAATCATCTATTTGTGCATCCGGTGAGCGCTCTTTTTGTGTTTACTCATTTGCAGGGGATTGGAAATATACCCACAGTATGCAACACAACGTATGTTTTATACTTTGGATTGCTTGAGTTGTTGTGAAATAAAGACGATAAGAAATCCAAGAAATAGCACTATGGCAGCTAACAATAACAGGAAATTGACGGAAGGAATTGGAATGTAACTCATGTCTGAAATTCCCTGAATCATCAAAAATATTTCATTTAGAAGAATACCTGCAGTTGCCAATATTACTCCGCTACGCAAAAGAAAATTTATATTAATAAGTTTCAGTGCAACTATATACCCGATAATAAACAATGTAATTACCCCCAGTAAAACCAGGTGTAGGTATCCTATTACAATTGGCCGAAATCCATAAGCGAAATGGCTTAGAGATGGGATAACGGAAGCTGTTTGTAAAACCAGTTTAATAGAATAAGCCAAACCGCATAATCCAAGCAGGATATAAGGAAGCCGGTCTAAAACAAGAAGATGTTGCTGTAAAAGTTTTCGTATCAATTTTATAGTATTGAACCAGCCGGATAATTGTAAAACCACTGCAACAATTGCAAAGATATATAGCCACCAGGGTAATTTAGCCCACAGTATTGAAAGCAGGTATGCCGGTATTCCGGCATATACAAAGAGCCGGAATATTTTCATTAATTGTTCTTTATTCACGCCATAGAATTGTAGTTGATTTGCCAGTAACCCCATACAGGCAAAGAAAAACCAGCCATTGTATTGAAAGTGCAGGAAATAATATATAGATGCCAGGTACCATTCCATGCTAATGGATTTTGCTAATATCATTCCTGCTAACATAAAAGGACCAACAGAAGAGATTGCATTAAATACAACTGCGGCTTTAAACCAGCTATGGCTGACTTCTTTTACCGGTTCCCTGTTAAGATCGCGCCAGTAACAGAAGGCAAACCAATAGGAAACAAAAATGGAAAGGGTTGAAAAAATGATAGCAATTAAACCATACCCCAGAAATGGAAAAGTAAAAAGCATTCCATAAGCTGTCAGCAGGTTACCAATTAGTAAAGGACGATATTTTTTAAAGAAGTCAGTATTCCCAGCCCCCAGTCTTGAAACAAGCAGGCTCATCAATGCCTGGGTTACCCAACCGGCAAAGGCAAAATGTGAATGTGCATGAAGTAAATTTTTTTGATCAGCTAAAGGCAGGGGGTATATAATTTTATAGCGCATAATAACACCTAACAAAGCAACGATTGCCAGGTTTAAGAATGATATCTGAAGCCACTTTTTAAGCATCTGTATTTTTTTGATTTACAGCGCAAAATAATTACAACAGATGGAATTGTGATATGCGCAGAGTCATAAAATCAGCAAAAAACTTTTCCTTTGTCTATTACCAGGCAACCTTTATTTTCGAGAGATTTCATGGCTCGGATCACTGTTTCGACCCTTAGTCCGGTCATATCTGCAATTTGCTGTCGGGTAAGCTGAATCTGGGTACAGTTGGAACAAATAAATTTTTTCCTTTTCTTAAAGTAAGATAACAATACAGATATACAGTGTTCCGGGCTATTGTGGGCCAGTTCATTAAGCATCATAAATTTAAATCTCATTCTTTCGGTCATAATATGGGAGAATAAAAAATGCATTTCTGGCTGTTCTTTTAATAGTTGCCGAAAAATATCCCTGTGCAGCCGTATAATTACAGATTCGCAATTAGCAATTGCTGAACCTGCATAATTTCCATTATCAAATAACGGCAGTTCGCCAAAACATTCACCCGGTTCTGCCATGTATTGTATAAGTTCTCTCCCAGCGTCTGTAATTGTTACCCATCTTACAGATCCGCTAACCAACTGATGGTAAAAATGCCCTTCCGAACCTTCATTGAATATTATTTCTTCGGGCTCAATTCTTTTGTAAGCTGCTCCCCAGGCCAGTAATGTATCTATGTCAATCATCATAACCAGAAGGTTTGAATTGCTATAAGTTTCAAAAATATTTCTGCAATATGCATTAAGTTATGACTTTTATTTCATTATTGATTGATCTGTGTCAGTAACTGACATAATTGCCACTATAAATGCCCTGATGAAGATTATTATTCTCTTATGATTAGAGTCATAAAATTTAAAACAGTTTTAAGGCAATTTGCGGTCTGTTTAAAACATTCATAATTATGAAATATTTACTTCCAGTTGTAACTGCTGCAATTTTCCTTTCTTCCTGTGGTGGCGGTAACGACTCTCAGCAAAAATCAGAATCCCCTTCTACAGAACAACCTGCACAAACTGCAAATGGAAATCCTTCTTACGACCCTAACCGGGGTACCGGAAAATTTTCAAATGTTGAAGTTGCTGCAACAGTTGATGCTGCAAAAGCCGAAGCCGGTGAAAAAGTATATTCGGTAAAATGCAGCTCCTGCCATAAACTTAGTGATGAGAAACTGGTAGGCCCGGGTTGGAAAGGTGTCACCAGCCGCCATACTGCTGCGTGGGTTATGAATTTTATTACTAATCCTGATGAAATGCTGGATAAAGATCCCAAAGCGCAGGCTATGCTTGAGATTTGCTTAGTGCGGATGCCAAATCAGAATTTGAGTGATGAAGAAGCCCACAATCTTTTCGAATTTATGCGTAAAAACGACGGTGTAAAATAACCAATTCTTAAATATACAATCGAAGATTATGATACACAAAACTCCACAAATCGTGGTGGCAGCTATCGCCATGATGTTAATTACCGGATATTCATGTAAACCCAAGAGTGCGGCTACATCAGTAAGCGGCGATGCAGCCTCACAGGCTTATGTTCCACCAGGGAAATATGATGAATTTTATAATTTTGTTTCCGGCGGTTTTAGCGGACAACTCAGCGTATATGGTTTGCCTTCGGGCCGACTTCTGCGTGTTATCCCTGTATTCTCTACCGATCCCGAAAAAGGATATGGATTTAGCGAAGAAACCAAGCCTATGCTGAATACTTCTCACGGTATGGTTCCCTGGGATGATCTGCATCACGTAGAATTGTCACAAACCAATGGCGAAATTGACGGGCGTTGGGTATTTACCAATGGAAATAATACACCCAGACTGGCAAGAGTTGACCTGAAAACATTTCGTACCGCAGAAATCCTTGAATTGCCTAACAGTGCAGGTAACCACTCTTCTCCTTTCATTACTGAAAATACGGAGTATGTAGTTGCCGGTACAAGGTTTAGTATTCCTTTGGATAATGATAATGGTGATGTACCTATTAATACCTATAAAAAGAATTTTAAAGGCACAGTTAGCTTTGTGAAAGTAGACCCCAAATCGGGTAATATGAGTATCGCCTTTCAGCTCCGGACACCCGGGGTAAACTTTGACCTGAGCCATGCCGGTAAAAACAAATCACATGGATGGTTTTTCTTTTCTTGTTACAATACTGAGCAGGCGAATACTCTCCTTGAAGTAAACGCTTCACAACGTGATAAGGACTTTATCATGGCAGTAAACTGGAAAAAAGCAGAAGAATACCTGGCAGCAGGAAAGGGAAAGAAAGAAACTGTAAGATACGCCCATAATGTATATGACGAGAAATCACATTCTGCTACATCAAAAATCGAAACTGAGGTAACAGTATTGGATGTGGCTGAACTGAAAGATATCTGTTATTTTATTCCCTGTCCCAAATCTCCGCACGGATGCGATGTGGATCCTTCAGGAGATTTTATTATCGGCAGTGGTAAGCTGGCATCGGTAGCACCTGTATTCAGTTTCGATAAAATTCAAAAAGCAATTGCTGCAAAAGATTTCATCGGTGATTATTCAGGTATTCCAGTGATTAAGTATGAATCTGCATTACATGGTGAAATGCAAAAAATAGGACTCGGACCTCTGCATACTGAGTTCGATGGTCGTGGTAATGCAATAACTACCTGTTTTGTTTCGTCTGAAATAGTAAAATGGAATGTAAAAGATCTGAAGATCATTGATCGTCAGCCTACCTATTACTCTCCTGGTCACCTTTGTATTCCTGGTGGCGATACTAAAAAACCGAATGGTAAATATGTAATTGTATATAACAAAATTACCAAAGACCGTTATCTTCCAACAGGTCCCGAACTGGCTCAGTCTGCTCAACTATTTGATATTTCTGGTGAGAAAATGAAACTGATCCTTGACTTCCCAACTATTGGCGAACCCCACTATGCCCAGGCTGTAAGTGCAGACGTGATCAAGGGTAACTCGGTAAGATTTTATAATATCTCCGAAAACTCAAACCCTTATGTTGCTAAAGGAGAACCTGAAACAAAAGTGGTTCGTAATGGTAAACGGGTGGATATCTATATAACAAGTATTCGTTCACATTTTTCACCTGATAATATTGAAGGTATAAAAGTTGGAGACGATGTATATTGGCATGTTACTAATCTTGAACAGGATTGGGATATCCCTCACGGTTTTGCAGTGAAAGGTGCCCCAACCGGAGAGTTGCTGATAATGCCGGGCGAAACACAAACTATGAAATGGACACCCGAAAAAGTAGGTATTTATCCATTTTATTGTACTGACTTTTGCAGTGCTTTGCACCAGGAAATGCAGGGCTATATAAGAATATCTCCTGCTAACAGTAATGTACCTTTGACATTCTCTGTTGGTACCAACCTGCCTCCTGCTGACAGTACTGCTGTTTCAAAATAATATTAAAATAGATGATGCCTGCGGGCATCATCTATTTATACAGTAACATCTGCACACTAATAAGTTCTTATAGTTATGAAACAGAATAAAATTACAGGAAGATCAAAAGTGTTGCTGATTTTAAGTGCAGTGCTGATGGTGATCGTGATCTTTGTTCCGCTCTGGAAAATAGATCTTGTTGCACCACAATACCCCGAAGGTCTCGGACTAATTATTTTCCCTAACGGGTTGCACGGCAACGTTGATATCATTAATGGTCTAAATCATTATATCGGTATGAAACATTTGCATACCGAAGATTTTATCGAGTTTACTATACTTCCGTATATCATTGGTTTTTTCGCTCTATTATTTTTAGTTGTTGGTCTGCTCGGTTATAAAAAGGGCGTCTATTTTGCTACCATCCTCTTTATTTGTTTTGGCATCATTTCGATGATTGACTTTTGGCGTTGGGAGTACAATTACGGACACAATCTTGATCCCAATGCTGCCATAGTTGTTCCGGGAATGGCTTACCAACCCCCTCTTATCGGATTTAAACAATTACTCAATTTCAGTGCCTGGTCGTTTCCGGCTTTAGGTGGATGGTTGTTTGTAACTACCGGATTGATCATGTTGTTTACAGCTGTTACTGAGTGGAGGCGCTCGAAGAAAGCGACGAAAGCAAACCCTTCAGTGGTTGCTGCATCTGCTTTAGTTTTTATTTCATTATTTTCGTCTTGCAATGCTGCGGGTCCTGTTCCCTTACGGGTTGGTAAAGATGCCTGCGATTTTTGTAAGATGACGGTTAGTGATGCACGCTTTGGAGCTGAAATAGTAACTTCTAAAGGAAAGATATATAAATTTGACGACACTCATTGCCTGCTTGCCTTCCTTAAGGAAGCTAAGGAGCAGGAGTATAAAAATTCAAAAATCTATTTTGTCAATTTCAGTGGCGACCACTCGATGATATTGTCCGATAAGGCTGTACTTCTTAAAAGTGACCAGCTTCGCAGCCCGATGGGGGGAAATATTGCAGCCTTTGATAACAGGGATAGCCTGGGTAAAGTACAGGCAATGTCTGCAGGGGATGTAGTATTGTGGAATGATGTGTATGTGCAATGAAAAAATGCTTAATTATATTGTTAGCATTCATGCTGCTCGGGCATATAACCCGGGGTACCACCATCAGGGTAGGTAAAGGACAAGCAGTAGCTACTATCCGGGAGGCACACCAGCTCGCAAAAGATGGAGATACTCTTTGGGTATATCCCGGAACTTATAAAGAAAAGAATATCACCATTTCTAAAAAGCTAACCCTCCTTGGTAAAGATTATCCGGTGCTTGATGGTGAACATACCTATGAAATAATATCTGTAAAATCACCCGAAGTTGTTATCCGGGGATTTAAACTCATTCATTCCGGTGTATCAAGCATAGTGGATATAGCCGCAATAAAAATTTACAACACACATCACGTATATATTGTTGATAATATTTTTTACGATACCTTTTTTGGAATATACTCCCAATCCAGTTCCAACTGCACTTTCGAAAATAACAGACTTACGGGCATAGCTGTAACAGAGCAGGCAAGTGGTAATGGTATTCACTGCTGGAAAAGTGACAGCCTGAAAATAATTGCTAACACCGTTACGGGACACCGTGATGGTATCTATTTTGAGTTTGTTACCAATTCTGTTATTTGGAGAAATACTTCTTACAATAATATGCGTTACGGCCTGCATTTTATGTTTTCGGATAATGATGCTTACATTTCCAATATTTTCCGAAACAATGGTGCAGGTGTATCAGTAATGTTTACGCACAAAGTGAAAATGTTTAATAATATTTTTGAGGAAAACTGGGGTGATGCTTCGTATGGGATTTTTTTAAAGGAAATATCTGATAGCCACATATCAGGAAATAAATTCCTGCACAATACCAGTGGAATATTTATGGAAGGCACCAACCGGATACTTGTTGAAAAAAATATATTTACAGGGAATGGATGGGCATTAAAAATTCAGGCAAGTTGCGTGGATAATGTTATTGTTAATAATAATTTCAAAGCAAACACCTTCGATATAGGTACCAACGGGTCGCTGGTGATGAACAAATTTGATCATAATTACTGGGATAAGTATGAAGGGTATGATCTTAACCGGGATAACACAGGAGATGTACCTTACCGCCCGGTAAGTTTATTTTCTATGATTGTAGAGAAAAACCCGGCTGCTATGATGTTGTTCAGAAGTTTTATGTCTTCGCTGCTCGATAAGTCTGAAAAAATACTCCCAACACTCACGCCGGAGAGTCTGAAAGATAATTTTCCATGGATGAAACCACTACCGTTATGATTATTGCAAGTAATGTATCAAAAAGATTTGGAAAGCTAAAGGCACTGGATAATGTTTCAGTTGCCTGCAATAAGGGCGAATGTATAGCCCTGCTGGGGCCAAATGGTAGTGGCAAAACAACCCTGATTAAAAGTATACTGGGGATGGTTGTTCCTGACAGCGGGTTTATCACATTTAACGGAAAAAACATTTTGCATGACTGGCTCTACCGCCGTCATATAGGCTATATGCCGCAGATAGGCCGGTATCCCGATAATATGACTATTGAACAGGTGTTCAGTATGATGAAAGATATCCGCTCCGCCGAGGGAAATAAGCAACCAGATAATTCGCTGGCAGAACAGTTTGGACTTATGAATATCCTGCACAAGCGGATGCGTACATTATCAGGAGGTACACGCCAGAAAGTAAGTGCATCAATCGCATTTATGTTTGATCCGGATGTATATATTCTTGACGAACCCACGGCAGGTCTTGATCCTGTGGCGGCTGAAGTGCTGAAGGAAAAGATTATTCTTGAAAAATCGAAGGGCAAACTGGTATTAATTACTTCTCATATACTTAGTGAGCTTGATGATCTTATTACTCATGTAATTTATATGCAGGAAGGAGCAATGTTGTTTCATAAAAAAATTGGTGATCTGCAGGCAGATACAGGTGAAATAAAATTATCAAAAGCAATTGCAGCCGTAATGCTGAAAAAATAAACAAATGAACAAGCTTGTAAAATATGTATGTACTGATATCCTGCGTAACAGGATAGTTATAGGGTACACTTTTTTTCTTTTGCTTATCTCTCTGAGCTTATTCAGCCTGGAAGATAATGCTTCAAAGGGATTGCTTAGCCTGTTGAATCTGGTATTGATTATTGTACCGTTGGTGTCGGTTATCTTCTCCACTATTTATATATACAACAGTGCTGAATTTATTGAATTACTGGTTAGCCAGCCATTGCGGCGGAAGCATTTATGGAGTAGTTTGTTTATCGGCCTGGCAGGGTCATTATCACTTGCCTTTTTAATTGGAGTAGGTTTACCTCTTATTATTTATGATGCTTCAGCCACAGCCTGGATGATGGCAGGTATGGGAATTGTGCTGACTATTATTTTTGTAGCTATAGCCATGCTGGCCGCAGTAGCCACCCGCGATAAAGCAAAGGGGATAGGCATATCTATATTCTTATGGTTGTTCTTTGCTGTTATATTTGATGGGCTGGTATTGTTTGCATTATTTCAATTTGAAGATTATCCGCTTGAAAAAGCTATGGTAGTGGCAGCAGCGTTAAATCCTGTTGATCTTGGGCGTATACTTATTCTTCTGAAAATGGATATATCTGCACTAATGGGTTATACAGGTGCTGTTTTCAGAGATTTTTTTGGCACACAAACAGGCATGCTGATTGCAATTCTGGTTCTGCTGTTATGGATAATCATTGTATTTGAGCTTTCTCTGCGAAAATTCAACAGAAAGGACTTATAGCAAAATTTTATAAGGCTATTTCTGCTGATCAACCAATTGATACCTGTTTGCAGCAATGAAAAAAGATATCAAAACAAGAAGGGATATAGAACTACTGGTAGATAGATTTTACAAAAATGTAAGGGCCGATCATTTGCTGGGCCCTGTATTTGATGATATAGCAAAAGTGAACTGGGAAAAGCATTTACGGGTGATGTATGATTTTTGGGACAATACAATTTTTTTCAGCGGAACCTATTCGGGTAACCCTATGCATCTGCATCAGCATTTACATGAGCGGTTCTCCCTTAACTCAACTCATTTTGAACGCTGGAATGAATTATTTGATGCCGTGGTTGATGAATTGTATTCAGGTACAAATGCCTTACTTGCCAAACAAAGAGCTGCCAGTATTGCTGCAGTAATAAAAAGTAAGATTCTTCCAAACGGCAAAAGCCGGTAAGTACGAAAATTTCCTTTCAGATTATTAATCGTCAACAAGTCGGGCAGCATATAAATGGCACTTCAGTTAGGGGTGAAGTTCGAAGTATCCTGTAATTTCCCAGTTCTTCATTCAATGCCTGGGGCGATTTCTCCTTCTGCGATCAAGCAAAGTAGAGGTTATAATCTGTGTATTGTCATTTATATTTGCCGTTTTTAATGTGCAGCATCGCAAAGTTGATTGCGTACCAGCAGCACAGGGGGTTGAAATACTATTTTATTATCACAGGTCATACTACGGACTATTGTTTAGTGATACCAAAGCAAAAAAAAGCTTTGCACTACACCAACGACGGAAGAAAAGCTAAAATAGTCACTCAATTGGGTTCTAACCAAACCACCTGCATATTTTTGCTGGAACCATTAATCTCTAAACGAATTGTCGCCAGCTGGTTGGTATTTTTGTCATACGCAGAGGTTGAAAAGCTACCGAGGTAATGATGGCTTTTCTTTCCGGTAAGCCCAAACACGGGTTTGCGTGATGGAACGGGCTCAGCCCCCTCAATACGATAACTAAATCCGTCAATTTCTCCAACACCGGCTATTGTGCTGAGTTTACCATCTTTCATTTTTTTTTCGTTCTTCTCAATATCATTAAACAGGGTATAGAAGTCTGACTTTCCTTCAATATAAATTGTCCTTTTATATTGGTTACCATTAAGGAACAGAGTTGGTTCAAGTTCTTTTTTGTGCATGTAAAATTCTTTCAGTAAGTAACCTCCCAGTACCTGTGATTTTGGAATAAAATAACTTCCCCTGTTACCGCCCAGCATATCATAGTTTATGATTGCGAGGTTACCCAGGGCCACACTAAAACTCCTATCGCTACTTATGTTCGTTTTCTCTTCCAGTATCACGGTAAACCTACCATCGTCGGCTATAATAATATCCTGCGGGAGACCACTAAAAGCTTTTTTATCGCCAAAAATGGATGCCGATGCCTGAATAGCTTTTTCGGGAATAGCTAATCCTGTATATTCAATCTTGTTGGTCGCAACATTTATATAAGTTATCAGGGGGATATACCCTTCTTCTTTTTCGCTGGTATAATTCGTTAGCATGATGAACTTTTCGGCCACTGGGTTTTGCTTTATCATGGCAGATTGAACAAACAGGTCATTTGACAGTTCCAATGAGGCAGGTATATTGGGAGATGTTATTGCAAACGACTGCTGGTTTTTTTGCAAAGTGGCTATATAAAAATGTATAATTTTATTTTTTTTGTTTATTTCTCCGCTTTTAACTAACATGGTTAATTGCCGGTCGCCGACTATAACCATATCTAAGTATTGTACAAAATCAAAGTTTTCCTGTGGTACGCTAAAAGTTGCCCTTGTTATTTCTTTATGGTTGCCGCCGTACCAAATACATTCCAGTTTAGGCTTGGACTCTCTGTTGCCGGATGGCTCTGCAACGACTGCATACTGATCACTGTAAGGATCCTTGTGTACCCAGAAAAATTCTTCAATTGCCAATGCTGCATAGGTTTTCCCGAGAAGGATGCGCTCATCATCAAGCCTTGTGAGTTCTTTATCTTCTTTTACAACTCCGGTTGATCCGTTTATCACAACCCTCGAAAGTATGCGTGTCCTTTTATCGCGACTAATAATTAATAATACAATTTCATTGTTCACTTCAAATATTGCCTTAACAAAAACCGCATCCTGATTAAAGGCTGCAACGTTGGGGGCAATATCCTTTACGAGTTTGTGGGCGGGGGAGAATATTTTAATATTGAGTTTTTCCCGGTACTGAGTACAAAATACGGTGTTGCCATTTTTAAGGATCAAAAACTTTCCATAGCCGTTGGTGTACTCTTCAAAAGGTGTTGCTTCTCCAATCACCTTAAATTGGGCATAGCAGGTAAATTGTAAGGTAACAAGTAACAAGGTTAGACTGTTTTTCAGCATTTTTCTAAGTTTTAATGGTGTCAAATATAACTGAAAAAATACCATAGCAGGCAATGAGGTATTTTAATTTATCAAAAACAAAAGCCGCTCCAAAGGGAGCGGCCTGATATAGATGCAGGTTAGTATAATATTATAATTTAAATCCTACAGTAAAACTCAGTACCCGGTTTTTTCCCAACTCATCTTTTGAACTGCTGGTGCCGGATTGAAGTTTTGCAAGGCCCAGTCCATAGTTGACAGAGAACAAGGCAAATTTGCTTTGTAAACCAATAGTGCCATTTAATCCATAATCAAACCTGCGCATGACACCATATCCAGAACTTTCCTCGTCGTCGGCGAAGGGATCGTTGTTAGTAAATTTAATATTTTCTGTATGACTAAAATTAACTCCTAAGATTTTACCTTCTATTTTGTTTTTGCCGGCAACCCCAATACCAAGGTATGGCCCGGCACCAAAAAAGAAACTGGATTCATTTCCCAATGGCAGTTTGATTACCGCATTTACAGGAACCTCCACATAGTATGGTTTAGTTGACGACCTGAACCAGGTATTACCGGATGTATTTCCTGACTCAAGCTTTGATCCTTTGCCTGTAAAAAAAACACCGGGCTGCAGTGCAAAAAAATTAGTAATAGGAAGATCGGCTTGTAGCCCGGCATGGAAAGAAGCAATGCCACGGGCGTTTTCAACATCTCCATCTTTATTTATACTAATGTTGGCAAGATTCAAACCTGCCTTTACAAATACAGCAGGTTTCTGGGCCTGCGCTGAGAAACTAAAGATCATCAAAAAAGCACCAAGAACAATCAGTCGATTTTGCATATTATTTTTGTTTAGTATTCTTTTTCAAAACTCTTGCCAGATTATCCGGCAAATTGCAACATAAACGTTTTAAACAAAAATTTAATTGTACAATTGTATTAATCAAATGTATTGAATTAGCTTTTTTAAAAAATAATTATAAGATTATGTCGAGTATATGGTTTAATAAAGATTTTTCCCTCGAAGAAATTAATGCGATGAGTATCGGTACTATGGCTGAATATATAGGTATCCGTTTTTCGGAGATTGGTGATAATTTTCTTAAAGCAACTATGCCGGTTGATGACCGTACTAAACAACCATACGGACTGATGCACGGCGGTGCATCTGCTGTGCTTGCCGAAACACTGGGCAGTGTGGCTTCTGCCCTTGTATTAGATCAAACTGTATCGTTATGTGTGGGTTTGGAGATCAATGCCAACCATATCCGTGCTGCCAGGCAGGGTATAGTAACAGGAACGGCTACCCCGTTACACCTCGGCGCTTCCACTCATGTTTGGGATATCAAAATCCATGATGAAAAAGGGAAACTGGTATGTGTAAGCCGGCTTACGGTAGCTGTACTGAAACGGAAAGATATTTCTTTATAATGAACAAAAACTTATAAGGTTTCTAAAACCTTATAGGTTTATATATTAATTGTTAATGGCAGCAGCTTTGATCACATCTTTTACGGAAGGAAAGGTATTACTCAGTTTTTCGTCTATATCCGCAAAATCCACCCATTCAATTTTCAGGATATCTTCTTCGGTTTGGGGGATTAAAGGCTGACCGTCGGCAGCCGTCATAGTATACCAGTAGGATTCTTTCAAAATATGTTTGCCAAATTCCTCGTAAGTATGATAAGTGGTGAGCAGATACTTATGCAGTGTCAATGTTTTTAACCCGGTCTCTTCCTCTACTTCTCTCAGGGCACAATCTTCCAGTTTTTCACTTTCTTCCAGTTTGCCTTTTGGGATATCCCATTTGTTGCGCCGGTATATCATCAATACCTGGTGTTTATTATTGGTAACCAATCCTCCCGCGGCTTTGATTATATTAAAATGTTTCCAAAACATTTTTTTCAGCTTATCAATATCACTACTGAATAATATTCCGGCATGAAAGTCTTTTTTAGCGATTTCATGCAGCAGGGCGTGGATGGCATTATTTGTAACTTCATCTATATAAATAGTGTCCGGATGGTGCCGGTATGTCCCGATATTTTTTGTGATTTCGTCGCAAAGAAAAACCGGTTTATCGCCAAAGTATATTTTAATAACCATAGTTGCAATTTTGTTATTTTCGCGGCATGACAAACGAAAAAGCCGTTGCCGAAAAGCTTTTACAAATTAACGCTATCCGGCTGAATCCGCAACAACCTTTTACATGGGCATCAGGTTGGAAGAGCCCTATATATTGCGATAACCGGAAAACTTTATCTTTCCCGTATACCCGTGATTTTATTAAATCAGAGTTGTGCAATATTATATTTGAGCAGTTTCCCGATGCCAACATGATTGCAGGCGTTGCCACTGCAGGTATTGCCTGGGGAGCGATGGCTTCTGATCAGTTAAAACTGCCTTTTATTTATGTACGACCTAAACCTAAAGACCATGGATTGGGAAACCAGGTGGAAGGTTATTTTGAAACCGGACAGAAAGTGGTGGTAGTGGAAGATTTGATATCTACCGGAAAAAGCAGTCTGCAGGTTTGTGAGGTGCTAAAAAAAGAGGGGTTGCAGGTAGAAGGAATGGTATCAATTTTTACGTATGGTTTTCCGGTAGCGGCCGACGCTTTTGCTAAGGCTGGTGTAACTCTTAAATCGCTTACAAACTATGAAACACTCATTGCGCTTGCCATAGAAAAGGGAATAGTAAGTACGCAGGAAGAAAATACTTTGTTAAACTGGCGAAAAGATCCCGCCGGCTGGAACCCCTGATCAAATTATTGTGTACCTTTTGATGTAAAAATGTTTTTATTCGAAATAATAAACAAAAAATATTTCAGATTAGTCTGCAAATATTATTAACATAAACATCATTATCTACACAAAACTTTATGAATGAAAAAGATTGCATTGCTTCTTACTTTGATAGGTGGTTTAGCATGGTCTGCTAATGCGCAGTTGCAGCAAAAAAAACCGGTTACCGTCAGGATTGCTACTCCTACAGTACAATGTGAAAAATGTAAAAAGAGAATAGAAGATTATATGAATCGGGAAGAAGGAATTAGTAAAGTAACTGTGGATTATAAGCGTAAAGTTACAACAATAACCTACCTGCCCAACCGTACAACGATTGATAACGTGAAAACCGGTATCGCCAATGCAGGCTACGATGCTGATGAAGTAAAAGCAAATGCCGATTCGTATAAAGCTTTACCTACCTGTTGTAAAAAGCCGGAAGATCAGTGATTAATAATTAAAGGGCTGCCCGTATTTTTAAAAGTTTTTTCAGAAGGTCTTCCAGCAGTTCAAGTCGAAGCATATTTGCCCCATCGCTTTTAGCCACTGCCGGATTGGGATGAGTTTCAATAAATAGTCCGTCTGCACCTGTTGCTACAGCGGCTTTAGCAATAGTTTCAATGAGTTGGGGGTTTCCGCCGGTTACACCTGAAGTTTGATTGGGTTGTTGTAATGAATGAGTACAATCCATTACCACAGGCACCCCATGTGCTTTCATCCAGGGGATATTACGATAATCCACTACTAAATCCTGGTAACCGAAGGTATTACCCCGTTCTGTAAGGATAATTTTATCATTACCGGCTTTCCTGATTTTTTCTACGGCAAACTGCATGGCGGGTCCGCTGATAAACTGACCTTTCTTGATATTAACCACTTTCCCGGTTTCGGCTGCTGCAAGAAGCAAGTCTGTTTGTCTGCACAAAAATGCCGGTATTTGTAAAATGTCTATGTATTGTGCTGCAATAGCTGCTTCTTCATGTGCATGTATATCCGATGTGGTGGGAAGTTTAAATTTTTCTCCTGTTTTTTTTACAAGCGCTAACGCATGTTCGTCGCCAATGCCTGAAAAGGAGGAGGCGCTGGTTCTGTTTGCTTTTCGGTAAGATGCTTTGAAAATATAAGGGATACCAAGATTTCTACAAATCGAAGATACTTTTTCAGCGACTTCCATCACCAGTTCTTCACTTTCTACCACACAGGGCCCAGCAATGAGAAAAAAACTGTTTTCATTGTAAGATTGACCTTTAAAAATATCTTTTAAAAATTTTTCCATACTGTAAAGTTAGGATTTCGCGGAAAGGCAGAACCATTGTAGCTATCTTTTTAATACGGTATTGCTTTACCTTTTAATGGGTTCCTGGTAAAAAAATTGAGGCTCATGGAAATGAGCCCCCTTTAGTTTCAACCCTAAACCCTTGAGAAAGATATAATCTGTATAACTAAGATTATGCCAAACTTCAGTTTAGGGAAATAAAATGAAGTGTTATTTTAAAATTTTGAAGTCAGGTTGCGATATGTTAAATAGTAAATCTTTCAAGGTTACTAAAGAAAAAACTACTTTCTATATCCGCATTATCATTGCTGTCGCTGCCGTGAATGGCGTTTCTGCCCAGGCTTTCGGCAAATAGTTTTCTAATGGTGCCAGCGTCAGCTTTTGCGGGATCGGTTGCGCCGATTAATTTCCTGAAGTCTTCTACCGCATTATCTTTTTCCAGGATTGCAGCAATGATTGGGCCACTGCTCATAAATGCCACCAACTCACCATAAAATGGTCTTTCTTTATGGATAGCGTAAAATTCACCGGCTCTGGAGGCGGATAAAGATGTGAGTTTTAATGCTACAATTTTAAAACCGGCTTTAATAATCTGATCTAAAATAGCACCTGAATGCCCATTTGCAAAAGCATCCGGTTTAATCATTGTAAATGTTTTTTTACTCATATTTTTTCTTTTGGGCAGCAAAGGTAAGGTTTAGAGGCATATTTTTATTTTGACGATTCCCCGAATGTGGAATTTTTTTAAATATTCATTTAAAAAGAATTGTGAAAAAAATATTTGACTGAATGGGTATTATAATTGATTTTTGCGGCTTTGTATGAAGCCCATCCAGGAGATTTACCCATTACTGTCTATTCCCCGCAGAATAATAATTACTATGCATCAAAAACCGGATCCTGATGCTATGGGTGCTTCATTGGCGCTTGCAGGTGTATTATCAAAACTTGGACATTCGGTAGATGTTATTTCACCCACCAACTGGCCTGATTTTCTTAAATGGATGCCGGGTGCAAAAGCGGTAATTGATTATGAATCATCGAAAGAAAAAGCCAATAATATCCTTGATACTGCAGAGTGGCTGTTTTGCCTTGATTTTAATGCATTATACCGTACTAAATCAATGACAAAGAAGCTTACCGAGATGAAATGCCTCAAGGTATTGATTGATCATCATGAGCAGCCGGAAACAACAGTTTTTGATTATGGCATAAGTAACACCTGCAAAAGTTCTACTGCCGAAATGGTCTATGACTTTATAGCTGAATCGGGGAATGAATCCTTAATTGATGAAAATATAGCTTCCTGCATTTATGCAGGTATAATTGGGGATACCGGATCTTTTCGTTTTCCCGCCACTTCAGGACGTGTACATGAAATTGTAGCCAGGCTTAAGGAAAAAGGGCTTAAACACTCCCTGATACATGAGCATCTGTATGATAACTTTTTGGAAGACAGGCTTAGATTTATTGGGCATATACTGTTGAACAGAATGGAAATTTTTTATGAATACAATGCGGCACTTATTGCAATTCCAAAATCTGATCTTCTTAAATTTAATGTACGTACCGGTGATACAGAGGGACTGGTCAATTACCCGTTGACTATCCAGGGAATAAAGCTGTCGGGACTAGTTATAGACAGGGATGAGGAAAGAAAATGGTCATTCAGAAGCAAGGGTAGTTTTGATGTTAATACCTTTGCCAGGAAATATTTTAACGGGGGTGGGCATTTTAATGCATCTGGTGGCAGAAGCCCTGAAACATTGCAAAAAACAGTGCAAACATTTAAAAAGGCATTACAGGAAAACGAATCACAATTACAATAATCATTATTCATCATGAAATGAACCCTATAAATAAAAATCTTACTCCAATCGGATAAGAATATGTATGGCAAATTTCATATGACCATTTAAAAGGCAAATAGTATACAAATGAAAAAGACAACATGGATTTTTGCAGTATCCATTTTAGGAACGGCGTTTATATCCTGCAATAAAGGAAACAGCGCTTTTAAACACGTAAAAGGAGGAATGGAATACAAAATCATTTCAACCGGAAAAGGTAAGCTGGTTGAATATGGCGATGTAATGAAGTTTCAGTTTATTCAGAAATACAAAGACTCAACAATCAAGCAAACTTATGATCAGTTGCCTGCATATCAGCCCATTGATAGTATGCAGTTGCCCAAAGAGTACTTTGACATTTTTAAACAGGTAAGACCCGGCGATAGTATTGTGACCCGAATTCTTACCGACAGTGTATTCAAAGGTGGTTTAGGGATGATGCCCAAGGAGTTTAAAAAAGGAGAATACCTTTTTACCAATTTTAAAGTATTGCAATTGCTAAAGCCTGAGAAAGCACAGGAAGACAGGATGGCAGAAGCAAAAAAAATTATGGAAGCAGACTCTATTCATGCAATAGGTCAGAAAGTTACAGATGATAAATCGCTTCAGGATTATTTTGCCAGTCATAATCTAAAGCCCGTCAAAACGGAACTGGGTACTTATGTGGATATTCAGGAAAAAGGCGGAGAACAGGTAAAAGACGGCCAGATAATGTCTGTTAAGTATACTGGAAAACTGCTTGATGGAACACCTTTTGACAGTAATATTGATTCCTCATTTCATCATACCGAACCCTATAATGTAACAATAGGGCGGGGCGGTTCGATACCGGGATTTGAAGACGGGTTAAAACAATTTGGGAAAGGTGGAAAAGGAGTGATATATATTCCTTCTGTTTTAGGATACGGAACACATGGTTCGGGATTGATAAAACCCAATAGCAATCTTATGTTTGAGATTGAAATTTTAGATGTAAAAGATGGATTTCAGCCCCCTGTACAGTCTGCTAAGCCTGCTATAGATACTGTAAAAAAGCAACCGGCAAAGCCATCAGCGCTGAATAAGAAAAAATAAACGAAAATATTTTTGTCATTTAAAAATGCCGGTTAACTTCCGGCATTTTTTATTTTGTATTTTCAAAACAGGACTGATAAGTCTCAACCAATTTTACAACTTCCCGGGCCGCTTTCACATCATGTACTCGCAAAATTTTAGCTCCGTTTATCAGTGCGATAGTATTCAATACTGTAGTGCCATTGAGGGCATCTTCAGGAGGTACACCTAATATTTTACTGATAGTTGATTTGCGGGACAGCCCCACAAGTAATGGCCGCTCTATCATATTAAACAGCGACAATGAATGCAGTACACAAAAGTTATGCGTGGCATTTTTACCAAAACCGAACCCCGGATCAATAATAATATCTTTTATACCTGCATCCGTACAAGTTTTTACTTTCAGAATCAGATAGTCCAATACTTCTTTTACCACATCATTGTATTGTGGCAGTTGTTGCATGGTGCCCGGTGTTCCTTTCATGTGCATGCATATATAGGGCACCTGAAGTGCGGCAATGGTTTCAATCATATCCTGATCCATATCGCCGCTGCTGATATCATTAATTAGTGCCGCTCCCGCTGCTACAGATTTTTTTGCTACGGATGCATAAAATGTATCCACCGAAATAATAGTATCAGGGAAATGATGTATAATATTTTCAACTACCGGAATAATTCTCTCAGCTTCTTCCCATGCAGATATTCTTTCACTTCCGGGCCGGGTACTTTGCCCGCCAATATCAATAATATCTGCTCCTTCAGCCAACATCTGTTTTGTTTTTGCCAGGATATCATCTAATTGCTGAATGCGGCTCTCTTTATAAAAAGAGTCGGGGGTAATATTGATTATCCCCATGACGAGCGGACTTTTCAGTGTAAGTAATTTTCCTCTGCAGTTTAATGAATACATTATGGCTTTTAGGCTTATTTTTGAGCAAATACCGGCTTATCCGGCAAAAATAACCTATCTCATTTTAATTTCAGATGTTGATGAATACTTTGGAGCAATACGATAAGGCAATACAAAGCAGCAGGGAAATTTTTCTTAAGAAAACAAAAGATTATGGCAGTTCATGGCGGGTTTTGCGTACCATATCCATAGTAGATCAGATATATATCAAAGCCAAACGGATCCGTACTATTCAGGAAAATAAAGTACAAAAGATTGGAGATGATATTGTGTCAGAATTTATAGGTATTTTGAATTATGCAATAATAGGGTTGATACAACTTGACCTGCAACCCGATAAAACGGAGGAATTAGATATTGAGAGTGTAGAAAAATGGTATGATGTTAAGGCTGCAGGCGCCCGAAAATTGATGCTCGATAAAAATCACGATTACGGAGAAGCCTGGCGCGACATGAGCCAGGAAAGTTTTACTGACCTGATTTTATCCAAACTGTTGCGCATAAAGCAAATTTTAGGCAATGATGGCAAAACCATAATTAGTGAAGGTATTGACGCCAACTATTATGACATTATCAATTATGCCGCTTTTGCACTTATCATGATTAGCGAAGGGAAACATATAGGCAGCCATTAGGTGTAAATCACGAGGTTTAAAGGATGGTGTACAAAAATTGATTTGAATCCATTCACGTTTGTCGTCGTTTCTTGTTTTGCGTTCAGCCTATCTGTCCAATCCTTATGACTGATCCATTTGCAGCATACTCATAATCTGGCGCATGGTCTTCTGCATCCCCTCACTGCTGCCGTCAAGAAATATTGTATTGCCTTTTCCCACTTCAGCAAAGTTTTTAATGGCTTCAGTCCACATACTGAAAAGTATCACATTGGTATCGAGGTTTGCCTGTTTCATTTGTTCGGCTGCCTGGCTCATGCCTTTTGCTACTTCTTCCCTGAAAAGTGCCACTCCTTGTCCTCGTAGCTGTGCTGCCTCTCTTTCAGCTTCTGCTGCAATTTTTATAGCATTGCCTTCGGCTTCTGCCGCTTTGGTTTTGGTAATGAGTAGTGCCTGACCTTCATTTTCTGCAGCAGCTTTGAGGTTGTTGCTGGCAACAACTTTACTCATACTGTCCAATATTACTTTATCAAATGTGATATCATTGATTTGCAGGTCAAGCAAATGATAACCCCATTCCTCCAGCAGGTGGTCTATCTGCTCCTTCACATATTCTACTATTTCTCTGCGGAGACTTAGAATCTCTGCCTGCTTTTTAGTGGCTACAAATGAGCGGATCGTTCCCTCTATAGTCCGGGTAAGCGCCTGCATCAGGTCGCGGTCGCTGATAAATTTAAATGCTACTTTTTTTATGGTTTCTTCTTCCGCATTTTGCACAGCATATAAAAGCATATTTTTAAAATAGACATTTGCCTGGTCTGCTGTCACCGCCTGAAATTCCATCTCTATTGAACGGTTTTGAATAGATATCCTTTTATATATCTGCTCCAGTAATGGAATTTTAAAATTTAACCCCGGTCGTAATATTCTGCGATATTTACCAAACATGGTAATCACTGAAATTGTACCCTGGTTTACCGTAACTAGCCCGCTGAAAATGATTAGTGCTATTAGAATTATCCAGCCGTAGGTGAAAATGAATCCCATAATAAATTGCTTTTGGAAATGAAAATAGCGCTTTTTTTGGTCTTAACTTTGCAGCGATGAAATTTGATCTTATTATTATCGGAGGCGGACCCATTGGATTGGCATGCGCACTGGAAGCAAAAAAAAATAAACTGGATTATTGTATTTTGGAGAAAGGCTGCCTGGTCAATTCTTTGTACAACTATCCATACAACATGACCTTCTTTTCAACCTCCGAAAGACTTGAAATCGGGAGTATCCCTTTTGTTTCCATTTCTTCCAAACCCACCCGTAATGAAGCACTGGAATATTACAGGCGGGTTACTTTATCCAAACAACTGAATGTTCAACTGCAGGAACAGGTACTATCAATAGAAGGTGCCGGCAACGGGTATCAGGTAAAGACTTCAAAAGCAATATATACCACAGCAAATATTATTATAGCCATAGGTTTTTATGATCTCCCGGTGCTTATGAATATACCCGGTGAAAACCTGCCTAAGGTGACTCATTACTACAGGGAGCCTCATTTTTATGCAATGAGAAAAGTAGTAGTAGTGGGAGCAAATAATTCTGCCGTAGATGCTGCCCTGGAAACATACAGAAAAGGTGCAGAGGTAACCATGGTAATCCGCGGAAATGAGATTGGTAAAAGAGTAAAATATTGGGTGAAACCGGATATTGAAAACCGGATAGCAGAAGGAAGTATCAAAGCTTTTTTCAAGTCCACACTTTCCGCGGTATATGAAGATCGTGTAGATATACAAACCGCAGATGGTATAGTCACAGTGCCCAATAACTATGTAATTGCAGCTACAGGGTTTAAACCACAATTTGATTTTCTGCGTAAAGCTGGTATTAAATTATCAGACGATGAGGTACTGAAACCGGAGTATAACCCACTTACAATGGAAACTAATAAAAAAAATATCTACCTGGCAGGCGTTGTTTGCGGAGGTATGGATACCCATACCTGGTTTATTGAAAACTCAAGGGAACATGCAGTACTGATCATGAATGATATTGCCTTCAAAAAAGCACAATAAAAAAAACGACTGCTTGCGGCAGTCGTTTTTGCACCCTTGAATGTTTATATATTAACCGTCCCGTTTTCTTTTTTTTGTGATATAAAACTAACTATTGATTTAAGTTTTTTCATGTTTGTTGAGCAAACGGAATATTTTTCGAGTAAATGGCAGAATAAAGAAGTATCAGGTTGTTGTTGATAAGTGATAACCAATTAAGGTATATTGATATACTTGTGTACCTGCAGGCTAAGTTGCCATTGAGGGTGTTGTTTGATGTAATCAATAATTTGTGGTGTCATTTGTGCAGCCTTACTCCACTCAGGCTGCAGAAATAATATACAGTTGTCGCTTACCTGTGCAGCAAATTTTTCTGCCCATATAAAGTCAGACTTATTGTATACAATAATTTTTAACTCATTAGCAAGAGGCAAAATTTCAGGTAAGGGTGCTTTAAATTTTTTAGGTGACAGACAAATCCAATTCCATTCACCACTGAGCGGGTTGCTTCCTGAAGTTTCAATATGCGTTAAAAAGCCGGCTTTATGCAGGGTCGCAGTGAGGTTGTCTAAATTATGCATTAATGGTTCACCACCAGTAATAACCGAAATAAGCGGACGGTTATTTTTTCCACCTATACCTGTTGGAACTGATTTCAGAGCGTCTTCAACTATAGTGTCAATTTGTATTATTGGGTGGGCATTCACCTCCCAGCTTTCTTTTACATCGCACCAGGTACAGCCTACGTCGCAACCACCAAGGCGTATAAAATATGCCGCTTTCCCCTGGTGCGAACCTTCTCCCTGGAGTGTATAAAACGCTTCCATAACAGGAAGGCTTTCTGTTTCTGTTTTGTTATTGAGTGTTGTAAATGCTCGCATGGTTATCACTACTTCATATTCACAAAAAAATGCCGTATCAACTAACGGTGATTTGTAGCGGCTAAATAAGTGTTTTTCATTAAAGCAGCAATTGTCATAGCGCCAACTCCTCCCGGAACGGGAGTAATAAAGCTGCATTTTGGGGCTACTGATTCAAAATGTACATCTCCTTTTATAGAATAACCTTTCTTTTTGGTAGCATCGTCCACCCTTGTGATGCCCACATCTATCACTACAGCACCTTCTTTTACCATATCTGCTGTAAGAAATTCCGGTTTGCCTAATGCAGCAACAATGATATCTGCCTGCAAACAAAGCGTTTTTAGATTATGGGTATGAGAATGACACAAAGTAACGGTACAATTACCTGTACTGTTGTTTTGGCTGAGCAGGATACTCATGGGCCTGCCTACAATATTACTTCTTCCGATCACCACAGCATGTTTGCCTTTTGTTTGGATATTGTAGTGCTGCATCAGTAATAATATACCATAAGGTGTGGCGGGGATATAGGAAGGCTGCCCCTGTACCATTTTTCCGATGTTGGATGGATGAAACCCGTCTACGTCTTTTTCCGCCGCAATAGTGTTGATTACTTTTTCTTCAGAAATATGCTTAGGTAAGGGTAGTTGTACCAATATACCATCAACAGTACTGTCGTTATTAAGGTCACCTATTTTTTTCAGGAGTTCTTCCTCGCTTACAGACTCATCAAAACGGATAAGGGTAGATTCATATCCGATCTCTCCGCATGTTTTTACTTTTGAGGCCACATAAGTTTCGCTGGCGCCATTATTACCAATTAATACTGCCGCCAGATGGGGTGTTTTTTTACCTTCCTGTTTAAGCAGATCTACTTTTTGTTTTAATTCTTCTTTTACTGACTGGGCTACTATTTTGCCATCTAATATTTGCATGGCGCAAAGGTACATTTCCCGGCAGGAAGATCAAAAAGCGAAATACTAAACTATTATATTTGTGATATGTTATCTATTAGTAACCGCGGGCAACTGATGCCCGCTTCGCCGATCCGGAAATTGGTGCCTTTTGCAGAATCTGCTAAAAAAAGGGGAATAAAGGTGTACCACCTCAATATAGGACAACCTGATATTGAGACCCCGGTGCCCATGCTCGATGCCGTAAGAAATTCGGATTTTAAAGTGCTGGAATACAGCCATAGTGCCGGCAATGAAAGTTACCGCAGGAAACTGGTAACTTATTATAAAAGTGTAGGCATTGATATTTCTTATACAGATATTGTGATTACTGCGGGTGGTTCCGAAGCCATCCTGTTCGGCATGATGAGTTGCCTTGATGCGGGTGATGAAGTGATAACACCCGAACCCTTCTATGCTAACTACAACGGGTTTGCAGTGGAAGCAGGTGTAAAAATTATTCCTGTTAATTCCTCTATTGAGAATGGGTTTGCTTTGCCCCCAATAAGTGCTTTTGAGGAAAAGATCACTAACAAAACAAAAGCCATAATTATTTGTAATCCCAATAATCCTACAGGATACTTATACAGCAGGAAAGAGTTGGAAGTATTAAAGAGCATCGTAAAAAAATACGGACTCTATCTTTTTTCGGATGAGGCTTACCGCGAGTTTTGCTATAGTGGCACACATTTTAGTGCAATGCGGCTAGAGGGTATTGAAGAAAACGTGTTACTAATGGATACCATCTCTAAAAGATACAGTTCTTGCGGCGCCAGAATAGGAGCACTAATTACTAAAAACAGCGAAGTTCTTAATACTGTACTGAAATTTGCACAGGCAAGACTTAGCCCGCCCACATTCGGGCAAATTGCAGGAGAAGCTGCCCTTGATCTGCCGCACGATTATTTTGATGCCACCAAAGCTGAATACAAATTAAGGCGAGACACACTGGTTTCCCGACTCAATGATATTCCCGGAGTATTTTGCCCCAACCCCGGTGGCGCATTCTATGTGATGGCAAAACTGCCTGTTGATGATGCAGAGAAATTTTGCCAGTGGGTGCTTGAATCCTTTTCCTACAATGATCAAACACTTATGATGGCCCCAGGCAGTGGTTTTTACAGCACCCCCGGATTGGGAAAGCAGGAGGTACGTTTTGCATATGTACTGAATGCGAATGATATCAACAGTGCGATGGACTGTCTTGAGAAAGCACTGGAAGCTTATAATCAGCAGAAATAAGTTTGGCTAATTCTCATTTTTGGCAATACACTTTAAATGCATACTTTGTGCAGGATAATAAAAGGTAACAAGAGATACCAATGACAGATATATTGTCTTTGATTCCGCAGCGGGCTCCATTTGTTATGGCTGATACTCTGATTAGTGCAGATGATTCCGGGGCTACCACCCATTTTGAGGTTAAATCCGAAAATATGTTTGTGGTAAACAACAAGCTTACAGAACCTGCACTTATTGAAAATATAGCGCAGACTGCCGCGGCAAGAATGGGCTATTTATGCAAACTGCACAAAGAAGATATACCAATTGGTTTTATAGGTGCAGTACAGCATCTTGAAATATTTAAATTACCTGTTAAGGGTGATTTGCTTACGACCACCATCACTATTAAAAACCAGGTTTTTGATGTAACTGTCATTACCGGAAATATCACAGTGAACGGTGAAGATATTGCGCAATGTGAAATGAAAATTTTTATTCAAACCGCTTAATTATAAATCTCTATTAGATATGAAAAGTACATTTAGAAGTTTCGTACAGGGTTTGTTGCTGATACTGTTAGTATCTCCTTTTTCTCTGAGTGCACAAACCTTAAAAGATTTTTTTAACTCATCAGAAGTGCCCCTTGTTTATTTGGGTATTGATTTCACACGTGCCAAAGTGTTGAATGATATTACCGTTAATGCTATGGATATTCGCGACAGGCAATATGCTGCTATTAACCAGGTAGTGGTAAATGAACCCAAAAAATATGATTTCCAGAAGGTTTTTAATAAAACGAATGTGACCAACGATATCAACCTGACAGCAGAAAAGAATGCAAAAATAGATGCAGGGAAAATAGTAGAGTCTAGTTCGGATGAAGTGCATCTTATGCCATCTGATGTTGATGCAGTAGTTAAGTCCTACAATTTTTCAGGCAAGAAAGGAGTTGGATTGATGTTTATTATGGAATCTATGAACAAGACTTCAGCACAAGCCTCTATGTATGTTGCATTGATAGATCTTCCTTCAGGAAAAGTGTTACTTACCGAACGATTTACTGAAAAGGCTTCGGGATTCGGCTTCCGCAATTATTGGGCTAAAACAATATGGAATGCTTTGGAAGATATCCGAAAAGGAAAATATAAAGAGTGGAAAAGCGCTAATGGTTAAATTTAAAAGTGAGTATTTATAAGTCCGGAAATATTAATGATGCAGAAAACTTTATCGGGAAAAACAGAAGTAAAAGTAAGGTTTAACGAAGCTGACCCACTTGGGATAGTATGGCATGGACATTATATTCGGTATTTTGAAGATGGCCGGGAAGCATTTGGTACAGAACATGGTATTGGCTACCTGGATTTTTACAAACATGGGTTTATTGTACCTGTAGTACATATTGAATGTAATTATAAGCGCACTTTAAAATATGGGGAGTCTGTAATTGTAGAAACGATATTTGTACCCTGTGATGCGGCAAAACTAAAATTTGAGTACCGGCTATATAAAGCGGATACCATGGAAATAGTGTCCACCGGTAGTTCTGTTCAGGTGTTTCTTGACAGGGAAACATCCTTACTCCAGTTAATTAATCCTGTTTTTTTTGATGACTGGAAAAGAAAGTTTCTGCAGATGTAATATTTTGCACACTATAAACGCCATGATTATATTAAATATAAAGAGGATGTATTAGTGCGTGGCATCCGAACATAGAAAAGTCTAATAATATACGGATGAAGCCTGTATATGTAATCGCTGAAAATATTGTTTCGCCTGTCGCAATTACCGCAGAAGAAAATTTTGCATCACTGCAAAAAGGGATAACAGGTATAAAACTGTTCAATAATACCCGGATTTCACCTGAGCAGTTTTATGCTTCCTTGTTTGATGAGGAAATAAATTTTGAAAACTCTGGTAAGGGATTTACGAAGTTTGAGGAGTTACTTGTTATGTCCATTAATAATGCGCTTAGAATAGCAGATATACCTGTAACCTCCGATAGAACCGCATTGATAATTTCATCTACTAAAGGCAATATCAGCCTGATAGAAGACAATGAGCTAACATATGATGTACAAAAAAGAATAGCCCTTCATACTTCTGCACAACTTATAGCCGGTCATTTTGGTTTTACTGCAACACCTGTGATAATTTCTCAGGCTTGTATATCCGGAATAGTGGCGCTCATCACCGGGTTGAGGATGCTGCAATCAGGAAATTACGATCATATTGTAGTTACGGGAGCGGATATTATCACCAGGTTCATATTATCCGGATTTCAATCTTTCCATGCAGTAAGCAATGAACCCTGCAAACCATTTGATGCCGAAAGGAATGGAATTACACTTGGTGAAGGCGCCGCAACAATTGTGCTTTCTGCGCAAAAACCAGCTTCAGGTGAAGTCATTAAACTGTGTGGCGGATCAGCGAGCAATGATGCCAATCACATCTCCGGGCCTTCGCGAACAGGGGCAGAATTATACCAGGCAATGAAAAAAGCGATAGCAGAAGCAGATATTTCCAAAGAAAATATTGATATTATTTCAGCACACGGCACTGCAACATTGTATAATGATGAAATGGAAAGTAAAGCCATTAACCTGGCCGGATTGCAACATGTGCCTGTAAACAGTCTTAAAGGTTTTTACGGACATACTCTTGGTGCTGCGGGATTAATTGAATCGGTAATATCCATTCTATCTTTAAAAAAGAATATAATGCTGCCTACTCCAGGATTTAATAGAAAAGGTACATCCCTGCCGGTAAATGTTAGTAATACCCTGAAACAGGGCGATTATCATTACTGCCTGAAGACAGCTTCGGGATTTGGTGGTTGTAATGCTGCGATTGTTTTGCAAAAAGCTGTTTAAATTGCATAATTTTTAACCAGAATATATTTCATGAACTTTTTTAAAAAGGATACCAGGACGGCAATTGAAGCAAAGGGACTGGCTCAGTTTATAGCATTCGGACCTATTGTGTTTCAGGTAGCAAAAGTGATGCGCGACAGTGGCATATTGTCTGCCATAGAAAATAGTGCTTCCGCAGGATTAACGATTGAAGAAATTGAACAAAAAGCAGCACTGCCACATTATGGAGTACGGATATTGCTGGAATCTTCATTGGGAATAGGATTGATTGTTAAAAATAATGAGCGGTACACTATTACTAAAACAGGATATTTCATACTGCATGACCCGCTAACTATTGTCAATATGGACTTTGTTCATGATGTATGTTATAAAGGGATGTTTTGGTTGCAGGAAAGCATAAAGACCGGAAAGCCGGAAGGATTAAAGGAATTGGGTAACTGGAATACAGTATATGAAGGGCTCTCTCAATTGCCGCCGCATATACAGAAAAGCTGGTTTGCTTTCGATCACTTTTTTTCAGATATCGCTTTCCCTGAAGTGATGAAACATGTATATAAAGACGGTATTAAGAATATCCTTGAAATAGGGGGTAACACTGGTAAATGGGCAATTTCCTCTGCGAAATTTGCAGCAGATATTCATGTTACAATAATGGATCTTCCGGGGCAACTGGACATGGCAGAGAAAAAAATGAAGGAGCTGGGGCTGAGTGACCGTGTTTCTTTTCATCCCGTAAATATTCTTGATGAAACACAGTCTTTCCCCACTGGATTCGATGCAGTATGGATGAGCCAGTTTCTCGATTGTTTTTCAGAAACGGAGATAGTATCTATCTTGAAAAGATGTGCAACTGCAATAGACGACAATGGATATGTACTGATACTGGAAGCATTTTGGGATACCCAGCGTTTTGAAACAGCGGCATTTTGTCTGCAGCAAACTTCTGTTTATTTTACAGCCATTGCCAATGGCAACAGTCAGATGTATGATTCCAAAGTATTTATTCAGTGTATTTATGATGCAGGGTTTGAAGTGGTGGAGCGAATTGATAATATTGGATTAAGCCATACTTTGCTGCGGTGCAGGAAAAAAAGAAAGGAGATTTGAAATTTTAGATTTGAAATTGGAATGATGATGTCCTACCCCAAATTTTAAACCCTAAACCACAAACTCCAAACAACCACATATGCAAACAGAAAAAATTGATGTCTTAGTAATAGGTGCAGGTCCATCGGGAACAGTTGCTGCATCTATTGTTCACCAGGCAGGTTATAAAGTGAAAATAGTAGAAAAGCAGAAATTCCCTCGTTTTGTGATAGGAGAGAGCCTGCTCCCCCGGTGTATGGAAGCACTTGAAGAAGCAAAATTTCTTGATGCTGTAAAAGAAAAAGGTTTTCAGGAAAAAAACGGGGCAAAATTTGTAAAAAACGGAAAAGTGTGCGACTACCAGTTTGCAGACCAGTTTACCCCTGGCTGGAAATGGACATGGCAGGTAACACGTGCTGATTTTGATAAGATACTGGCGGATACCGTTGAAAAAATGGGAGTGCCTGTTGCCTATGAAACTACAGTAACCAATATTGTTTTTAATGATGATGGAAAATCTGTAACCACGGTAGAAGATGCTGCCGGAAATAAAAGTTATATTGAAGCAAAATTCATTATTGACGGTAGCGGATATGGCAGGGTAATACCCCGTTTGTTTAATATGGAAAAAGCATCAAGCCTGCCCACCCGTAATGCCCTTTTTGCTCATACGGTAGATGTAAACCGCGATATGTCAGACGAGCCAGACCGCATAACGATTGTCGTACATGAGAAAGAAGTGTGGATATGGGTAATACCATTTGCAACCGGTGTTACTTCTGTGGGTTTTGTGGGCAATCCATCGTTTTTTGAACAGTTCAAAGGTTCACCGGAAGAACAATATCGGGCTATGCTTGCCTCTGATGCATATACCGCTAAACGTTTTGATGGGGTGAAGTTGGTTTTTGAGCCCCGCACTTTGCAGGGCTGGTCGAAAACCACAGACAAGTTTTTTGGAAATGGTTTTGTTCTTACGGGCAATGTGACGGAGTTTCTTGACCCTGTTTTTTCATCTGGTGTAACCCTTGCCACTGTATCCAGTCAGCTTGCTGCTAATCTGGTGATCAAAAAGCTTCGAGGTGAAGATGTTGACTGGAACAAAGAGTATATGGAGGTAATGCTGCAGGGGGTTGATACATTCAGGTCTTATGTATTTGCCTGGTATGATGGTACTTTAGATACTATATTTTTTGCCGATGATCAGGATCCGCAAATCAAAAGTCAGATTTGCTCTGTATTGGCAGGCTATGTTTGGGATACCACTAATCCTTATGTAAAGGATCACAAAACAGCTTTGCAAAAATTGGCTGCGCTGATAAACAAGAGAGACAATTACCTGAAGATAATGTCTGAAAATAAATAGGGTGTATATTGAAAGATCTGCAGGCATATATTACAGCATATTCTTCTATTACCAAACATTCTGCAGGGAAAAATGGTAATCTTGTTTTTCGACGAACTGAAAACAGCAGTACCGGTGATTTTTTCATTTCCCTGTATAAATATCTTAGTTCAGATTATCCAAAATTTTATAAGATGGATAATCTGTCAAAGCTTGGTTTTTTGGCTGCTGAGTTGCTCCTTAGTGATCGAAAATTATCAGAAAACTATAGTCCTGAAGAAACAGGAATTGTTTTTAGTAATGCAAATGCCAGCCTCGATGCTGATATGCATTACATGGCTTCGGTGAAGAATATCCCGAGTCCGGCGCTGTTTGTATATACTTTACCTAATATTGTAATAGGTGAAATAAGTATTCGGCATGGATTTAAGGGAGAAAATGCTTTCTTTGTGTCGGAAAAGTTTGAGGAGGCATTTATACATTTTTATGTATCAGACCTGTTTAAGCGGTCAGCAATTAAATCCTGTATATGTGGTTGGGTAGAATGTTTTCAAGATAACTTTGAGGCGGTGTTGTGGCTGGTAGAAAAACAATTACGGCAGGGGTCATTGCCGTTTACTATTGATCAAATTCATAAAAGTTATTTATTGTCAAATGGAGAAATTAATGGCTGATCTGAAGAAACAGATCATTGCACAACTGAACCTGAAAGATTTAAAACCGGAAGATATAGGGGATGATCAGCCCCTGTTTGTAGAAGGGTTGGGTCTTGATTCTATAGATGCACTTGAGCTGATTGTATTACTGCAACAGGAGTATAAAATTAAATTGGCTAATGCTGAAGAAGGTCAAAGCGTATTCCGATCCGTAAGAACAATGGCGCAATACATTACTGATCATCAGGGTAAAGCCGCCGAATAGCCGGTTTTCATATTGGCTTCATACTTTATACACCCCTATCAACAAGATTTAATGAGTAACCGGGTTTATATTACAGGCGTTGGTATTATTTCGGCTATTGGCAACAATGTTTCCGAAAACTTGTCAGCGCTTGAAACCGGACGGGCTGGAATGGGTGAAATGAATTATCTCCAATCAATACATCGGGAGAAAATACCTGTTGCAGAGGTTAAATTGGATAATGAAATGCTTGCTGTAGCGTCCGGTCTCCCTGCTCATTTTACCAGAACTGCATTACTCTCTGCCATTGCGGCTCAAGAAGCTTTTTCCAATGCCTCTATTCCTGGGTTTACAAAACTGCGTTCTGGTTTTATTTCTGCCAATACGGTTGGGGGGATGGATAAAACAGAAAACTTTTTTTCCGATTTTTTATCAAAACCTGCTAAGGGTAAATTAAGAAATGTTGTTCATCATGAATGTGGGGCCGCTACGGAAATTGTTGCCAGTTTACTGGGCATCAAACATCATATTGCCACTATCAGCACAGCTTGTTCTTCTTCCGCCAATGCTATTTTTTATGGCGCCCGCCTTATAAACCAGGGTATGCTTGATGTTGTAATTGCCGGGGGTACAGATGCACTTACTAAATTTACACTCAATGGGTTTAATACATTGATGATACTCGACAACAGGTATTGTCAACCTTTTGACGAAAACCGTCGCGGGCTTAACCTCGGTGAAGGGGCAGGGTATATTGTTATGGTGTCTGAAAAAGTAGCGCAAACCCTGCCATCAATTCCTGTATGCACCCTTAGCGGATATTGCAATGCTAATGATGCTTATCATCAAACGGCGTCATCTCCTGATGGTACGGGTTCTTATCTTGCCATGAAAGGAGCGCTGGAGAAAAGCGGTATCAGAGCCGAAGAAATTGACTATATCAATCTGCATGGTACCGGCACACAAAACAATGATATTGCTGAAGGCACGGCAATAAAATTATTGTTTGAAGGTCATTATCCGCCAATGAGTTCTACTAAATCCTTTACCGGGCATACATTAGGAGCCAGCGGAGGAGTAGAAGCTGTATATTCGGTGTTGTCCATTCAGCATGGGTTGATCTATCCCAATCTCCGTTTTGAAACACAGATGAAAGAGCTCCCATTCACGCCGGTAACCACATTTAAAAAAAATGAAGCCGTTCAAAATGTATTATCCAATTCATTTGGTTTTGGTGGTAATTGTTCCTCATTGTTATTTTCAAAAGTATAAACTGAATGTATCTACGCGCAGCAGCAACAATATCACCCAAAGGTTCATTTGAACAGGTACTGGCAACAACTGCTTCTGTGCCGGGTATTAGATTGGCCTGCGCAGAGCCTGACTATTCAAAACTGATAGATACCAGGATGATTCGCCGCATGAGCCGCATTGTAAAAATGGGTGTGGCAGCGGCATTGCAATGTCTGAATGAAGCAGGAGAGATGATGCCGGATGCTATTATTGCCGGCACTGCTTACGGCTGTCTTGGTGATACTGAAGTTTTTTTGCAGAAAATGGTTGAAAACAACGAGCAGTTACTCACCCCTACAGCTTTTATTCAGTCTACTCACAATACAGTGGCTGCACAAATTGCACTGCTATTGAAATGCCACAACTATAATAATACATTTGTACAGGGTGGATTTTCTTTCGAAAATGCAATGACAGATGCGTTGAGCCTGCTGAAAGAAGGACAGGTGAAAACTGTACTTACCGGCGGCATAGATGAAATTACAGATACAAGCCATGCAATACTAAAAAGATTCGGGTTGTATAAAAGAGAACCTTTTACAACCGATAATATTTTTCAATCCCGTACACGGGGAACAATTGCAGGTGAGGGAGCAACTTTTTTTGTTTTGCAATCCGGTGTATCCGGTAATGACTATGCACAATTGATGGAGATGGAAACTTTTTATAAACCAGCTTCATTGGTAGAAATAGAACAGCATATCTCTGCATTTCTGAAAAGACAGAATATTAACAGGTCAGATATAGATTTGATAATAAGCGGTGAAAATGGAGATATGAAAAACGATGAAGTGTATGAAAAGTTATATCAATCGGTGTTTACAGGTATTGCTCATACTACATTTAAACATTTATGTGGTGAATATCCTACGGCAACCGCATTTGCTCTGTGGCTTGCGGCCAATATCTTAAAATCAGGAAAACTACCTGTGGGTTTGCTATTGAAAAAGAAACCATCAACAGTACTAGTTTATAATCATTATCAGTTCACCTATCATTCCCTATACTTACTTAAGGCATGCTGAATTTTAATACCATCAATGTCATTTTTATTTCCCTGCTGATAGTGCTGATTGGCTTACATTTTTTTTATGGTGTTCCCTGGTATTTGTTTGTAATTTTATTTGTAACCTATTTTTCATTGCTTTTTTATGGAAGCTACAATGTAAGATCAAATTTTTATATTAAAACCATATCATCTGCTGATACTTCAAAAATGCAGATTGCCATTAGCTTTGATGATGGACCTGCCCCCAATTATACCCCCCATATACTCGAAATATTGAAGTATCACAATGTGCAGGCTGCTTTTTTTTGTATAGGTAAAAGAATTGATGAGAATGAATCCTTACTGCAAAGGATATACGATGATGGGCATATTATAGGCAACCACAGTTACTCCCACGATCTGTGGTTCGATCTTTTTTCAGCAGGCAAGATGGCAGAAGACCTAAAGAAAATGAACAGGGCTATGAAAAAAGTTATTGGTATGGAACCCCGGCTTTTTCGTCCGCCATACGGAGTTACCAATCCCAACCTGAAAAAAGCTATACAGCGAGGAGGCTACACCCCGGTAGGTTGGAGTATCCGCTCTATGGATACAGTAATAAAAGATGCGGGGAAATTGCTGGAAAAAGTTACTATATCGTTAAAACCCGGTGCAGTTGTTTTGTTTCATGATACCAGCAAATCCACGCTGGATATACTTCCTGAATTTATTGATTATGCAAGGGAAAAGGGATACAGTTTTATACGATTGGACAAATTGCTTAACTTGGAACCCTATGCGTAACCTTGTTCTTATTTGTACTTTACTATTGACAGCCTTTCATATCCGGGCTCAATATCCCGGTTATACAGTCTTAAAAGATGCAAATACATTTAAACTGGCATTTGCAACAGCTTCACAAAAAACAAATTCTATTAAATGTGATTTTATGCAGGAGAAAAATCTGAGTCTGCTTGCAGATAAAATTGTATCCAAAGGAAAATTCTGGTTCAGCAAAGAAAGCAGAGTGCGTATGGAATATAACCAGCCCTTTCAATATCTTATGATTATTAATGGCGACAATATATATGTTAAAGACAGCCAGAAAGAAAATAAAATATCTGCAAAATCCAATAAACTGTTTCAGCAGATCAACAAAATAATTATTGATTGTGTGAACGGCCAGGCGTTGGAGAGCAATGACTTTACTTCAAGGATATTTGAAGGAAAAGAGAATTACCTGGTTGAACTTACACCGGTTAATAAAAACCTTAAAATACTTTTCAAAAATATTAATGTGATGGTCGAAAAAAAAAGTTATGGAGTTACCGGTATAGAAATGCATGAACCTTCCGGGGATAATACCATCATTCATTTTAATAACAGGCAATTGAATACAATAATTCCCGATGCGCTTTTTGCTATTCATTAATACTATTTTCATTTTTGCGGCTTCCTCCTGTTCACCGGTGTATAAAGGAAAACTGCAGGCAGGTAGGGAAGATAGTTGTGTAGCCTTATTTAAACCTGATTTTTCGCGTGCATTATACAACACTCAGGTTAATGTGGTGGGCAAACATTTGAGCGGGTTACTGATCATTAAAACGATGCCTGATAGTAGTATCCGTATGGTCTTTTCAAACGAGGCCGGCTTCAAATTTTTTGACTTCGGGTTTGCGAAAAATGATTTTACCGTATATTATATTTTTGATCAGATGAATAAAAAACCGGTGATCAAAACGTTGAGAAAAGATTTTCAACTGATATTGATGACACACCTGTATGATGCAAACCGCTACTTTTTAAGGAAAAATGATGATTATTACCATAGCTTCCGGAATGGGAAAGACTATTATCATTACATTACCAATGCTACCTGCACGGATCTGTTAAGAATGGAAAGGACAGGTAGGAGAAAAAAAGTTATGGAGGCCGTAATGCAGCATTATCGGAATGGTATACCGGATACTATTGGAATAAAACACAGTAATTTCAACTTCACTATTGAACTTAAACGTATTTACGATGCTGCTGATCAATGATTTTTTTTATCTCAGATCATCTACACATTCAAATGAAATAATAAATGCACAACTGCAATTGAACCCTGCACACCGGGTATTTGAAGGGCATTTCCCCGGACAACCTGTGGTGCCGGGGGTATGTATGGTACAAATGATAAAAGAAATTCTTGAAACGACTTTGGATAGAAAGTTAATTTTGCAACAGGCTGATAATATTAAATTTCTTGCTATGATAGATCCCAGGCAAATTGTAGATATTGATGTTTCTGTTAGTTACATCCTATCGGAGAGGGGTTATGAAATAAAAGCTTCTCTTTTCAAAGAAGGAACCGTCTTTTTAAAACTCAAAGCCAATTTCAGAGTTTCAGAAGAATTATAAAAAGGAATACACTGCATTAAAAAGGCAAAGTGAAACGATTATAGCAACGGCCCGCTTTAATTGTGTTGCAGGTATTCCATGACTCAATATAAGATATTTTGGAAATTAAAAAAATATAATTGTAATACTAACACTTTAGATTACCTGCCGGATTTTTTTCTTGTAGTTTTCTTCTGTTCAAATATCTCGCTTGACGGAGTTAAAAGATTTTCATCGTCATTTTTCTTTTTGATAAATATAGTTTTATATAATGCCTGGCGGTTATCCTGACGGGATATTACCGTAATGTTTACTTTTTCCACTTTTATTTCGAACGGAAGCCAGAGGCTGTTACCATAAAATTTACCGGCAGAAGCGGTAAATATCAGTTGGTTGCTATCGAGCGGGCGGATATTTCCGTTCTGAAGTCTGCCTTCTACATTGATATAATTATAAGTGCCTTTTTTCAAACTGTCTGTATACAGGTTAAAATAAATGCTGTCTATTTTTTGTCCGAATCCGGAAACTCGTAGAACGACCAACGGAAGAAAAAGTAAAACTATTTTCAAATGCCGATTTTTTACTGTGACTGTTTATATAATCCAAAATTAAGCACGGCTTATGAAAATTCATCAAGGTTTGCATTTTTGTAACAAATTCCATCACGCAGGAGATTATTTCTCTTAAAGAAAGTAGAGAAATAAAGTTTGATTTCAATCATTTTGTTGCTGACTTTTGGTGAAACTACCTGAACCATAATGACAGAAAATTGTACAAAGGATTATTTTAAGGGCTTTGCGCACTTGCACTAAAATATATTGCGCACTTGGCAGCCTTTAGCAATATACTTAGATTTGGGTTATGCAATCTTTACAGGCTACTGATAAACTGCAGATGTTTGAGAACAGGCTGGTCAAAGTGTTCCGACATATAAGTAAGCAGGCGAAGCGGCAACAAATTACCTGCTTCAGAATATACGATCATGACCTTCCTGAATTCCCACTGTGTTTAGAATTATACGAAGATAGATTGTATATCGCCGAGTATCGCCGGCATCACGGCATGACGGAAGATGAGCATGAAGCCTGGCTGGAGTCTACAATATTAGTTGTTGAAAAAGTACTTGGAATTGTACAGGAAAATATATTCATCAAACAGCGACAGCGCAAACAGGGTAGATTGGGACAGTATCAGAAAATAAATGCAGAAAAAGAATTTTTTGAAGTGCATGAAGGAGGTTTGAAATTTCTTATTAACCTTTCTGATTACCTTGATACTGGTTTGTTTCTTGACCACCGGGAGACCAGAAAGTTGGTACGGGATGAAGCAGTAAAAAAAAGGGTACTGAACTTGTTTGGATATACCGGCTCCTTCAGCGTATATGCTGCTTCCGGGGATGCCGCATCAGTAACTACGGTAGACCTTTCTAAAACATATCTTGGCTGGGCTGAAGAAAATATGCGGCTTAATGGATTTGAAGGGGAATCATTTCAATTTATAAATGCGGATGTAAAACAATACCTGCAGGAATTGAAGTCCCATGCATTTGACCTGGTGATCATGGATCCTCCCACTTTTAGCAACAGCAAAAAAATGAAGGATGATTTCCTGGATATTCAACGCGATCATGCAGAGCTGATCAATGCTGTGTATCATACTTTGTCGCCTGCAGGTGTATTATATTTCAGTACCAATTTTTCCCGTTTTTCGCTGGAAAAAGAAAAAATATTATTTGAAAACATAAAAGATATTACTAAAGCTACTACACCGTTTGACTTTGCTGGAAAGCTTAAACGATATTGCTGGAAAATGGTGAAATAGGAGTAAATCAGTATGATATTAAACTGATTTCGTTTATATCACTTGATAGATTTCAAGGTATCTCAAATTGTAATTAATGGTTATTTTTGATATAAAGGGTAAATAAAATGATTATATCCAGAGTGATACTAAAGAATTGGAAAAATTTTAAAGATGTTGACATATCCCTTCGTGATAGGGTCTTTGTTGTAGGCCCTAATGCATCAGGGAAATCAAATTTCCTGGATGTATTTAGATTTTTGCGTGATATAGCTAAACCTGGGGGAGGATTACAAAAAGCTGTAACCGACAGGGGTGGGATTTCTAAAATCAGATGTCTTGCAGCTCGTACATTTCCTGATGTTGAAATAGAGATACATTTCTCAGAATATGGCGAATCTATGCCGGCTTTCAGGTATTCAATAGGAATAAAACAGGAAACACGAGGATACCGTCTTCCGTATTTAACACATGAAAAAGTCTGGAGTGGTAATGATTTAATTTTAGATCGCCCTGATAAAGATGACAAAAAAGACCGGGAGCGCCTGATACAAACTCATCTTGAGCAGATTAATGCGAACAAGGGGTTTAGAGAAATAAATAAGTATTTAGAGAATATTGTATACCTACATTTATTACCTCAATTACTTAAACATCCATCTTCGTTTACCGGGCCAGATCTTCCGGGTGATCCTTTCGGAAAAGGATTTCTCGACAGGATTTCTAAGGTCAATGATAAAACAAGGAAAGCATGGCTAAGGAAAATAGAAACGGCTTTAAAAGTAGCTGTTCCTCAATTTAAGGAATTTAATTATACAGAAGAAAGTGGACGCCCCCATTTAGAAGCTGTCTATGATCATTGGAGACCAAAAGCCGGAAAACAACGTGAAGACCAGTTTTCTGATGGTACTTTACGACTAATAGGACTTTTGTGGTCTCTGCAAGAAGGAGATAGTTTATTATTGTTGGAGGAGCCAGAGCTATCTCTTAATGGAGCAATAGTGTCTAAAATACCTGCTTTAATCTATAATTTACAAAAACCGAGGAAACGTCAAATTATATTAACTTCTCATAGTACAGACCTTTTAAATGATAGGGGAATATCCTTGGATGAAATTCTTTTATTAGAACCTACTCATGAAGGAACATTAATAAAACCTACCTCTAATATTCCTGAAATCAGAGCGATGATGGATGGAGGTATTTCTCCTGGTGCTGCAATTTTGCCACGAACAAAACCAAGAAATATTAATCAGCTAACTTTATTTTAAGTGAGTATACCTATTAATCTTGTTTTTGAAGATGAGCTTAGTGAGTTTATAATGTCTAAGCTACTGCATTGTTTTGGTAATAAATATTATACTGGTGTTTCTTATAATGGTTTTGGAAATGGATATATCAAAACAAATATTAAAGGTTTCAATGAAGCAGCAACAGGAATCCCTTTTTTTGTTCTTACAGATTTAGATAACAACCCTTGTGCACCATATGTTATAAACGATTGGTTAAATAAACCGATTCGTCCAAATTTGATCTTTAGAATTGCTATAAGAGAAGTTGAATCTTGGCTGCTTGCAGATACAGAAGGAGTTGCTGAATATTTTGGTGTTTCGAAATCGCTTGTTTCAGCAACTCCTGAACTTCTACCAGACCCTAAGAGAGCATTGATTAATCTTGCAAAAAAATGTAGAAAAAGAATAGTAAGAGAGGATATCATTCCTATTAATGAAAATGCTTCAATAGGTCCGAATTATAATGGACGTTTAATGGAATTTGTATTTGACTATTGGAATGTTAATAATGCCATGGCTAAAAGTGAAAGTTTAAGACGTGCTTATAAAGCATTAGATGATTTTCAATATGTATCTCCAAAATAATTTCAGAAATGCCAGATATATCATCCTTGTGGACACCTACAAAAAAATTTGTTGAAGAATCTAATTTAACAGCATATACTTCCTGGCTGAAACAGGTGCATGGGCTTACCTTTTCAGATTATGCTGCTTTGCGCCAGTGGTCGGTAACATATCCGGAGAAATTTTGGGAAACGATAACTGCTTATTTTAAAGTTATCTGGCATCATCCCTATCAGTCTGTAATGAGTACTGATCCTATGCCCCATACACAGTGGTTTAAAGGTGGGCAACTGAATTATGCCGAACACGTTTTTCGGAACGCTACAGATCAGTACCCGGCGATTTTATTTCAGTCGGAACGCCATCCGCTGACTGCTATCAGTTGGGAACAGCTTCAGCAACAAGTTGCCGCCCTGCAGTCCTATTTACTTTCAATTGGCATTCAGCCCGGCGACAGGGTGGCCGGCTATCTGCCATGTATACCTGAAGCGACAGTATGTTTGCTGGCCTGTATGTCAATAGGAGCAATATGGAGCAGTTGTTCACCCGATTTTGGCACGGCAAGTGTAATGGAACGATTTGAACAGATTGAACCTGCAATTCTTATTGCAACCGACGGATATAGTTATGCTGGAAAACATTTTGACAGAATGGCTGAGGTAACAGCACTCAGCGCCAGTCTTACTTCGTTAAAAAAAATAATATTGATTCCTTATTTAAATAAATCACCGGAAACTAAAGGTATTACCCGGCTTGTTAACTGGGTTGAAGTAATGTCAACTCCTTATAAGGAACTTCAATTTATACCTCTTGATTTTTCCCACCCGGTATGGATATTATATTCTTCGGGAACCACAGGGATACCCAAAGCTATTACACACAGTCATGGCGGTGTATTACTGGAACATTATAAATATCTCACCCTGCACAACGATGTAAAACCCGGTGAGCGGTTTTTCTGGTTTTCTACAACCGGCTGGATGATGTGGAACTTTGTGAATGCAGCACTGTTGACAAGTGCTACTATTGTTTTGTATGACGGCAGTCCTGGCTACCCGGATATGAATGTATTTTGGCAACTTGCAGAGGCGGCAAAAATTCATCATTTTGGAACAAGTGCACCGTATATCATTGCCTGTCATAAATCGGGTATACGTCCCCGTGATTTATTCAATATTGAGGCTTTACGTTCCATAGGATCAACGGGGTCACCGCTTCCGCCGGAGGCTTTTGACTATGTTTATGATCATATCAAAAAAGACTTGTGGCTTTGCAGTATGAGTGGGGGAACGGATGTGTGTACTGCATTTGTAGGTGGTTGTCCCTGGCTGCCTGTATATGAGGGAGAAATTCAATGCCGTGCTCTGGGTTGTGATATGTATGCATACAACGAAAACGGAGAACCCGTGTGGGATGAAGTGGGGGAAATGGTAATTACAAAACCCATGCCTTCAATGCCGGTATTTTTCTGGGGCGACTCTTCATTTGAACGGTATGAGTCAAGTTATTTTGATACTTTTCCGGGAGTATGGCGACATGGCGACTGGCTGAGGATTACAGCGAGGGAGACACTGGTGATTTCCGGCAGGTCGGATGCTACTTTAAACAGGCAGGGAGTAAGGATTGGCACTGCGGAAATATACCGCGCTGTTGATACAATCGAATCAATCAAAGACAGTCTGATCGTTAATATTGAATTGCCCGGTGGCGGAGATTATATGCCATTGTTCGTTGTTATGCGAAATGGTTTTTCTCTCACTGCAGAAACAGTTGCTACAATAAAACAGGTGTTAAGGCAAACCTATTCCCCCCGTCATGTACCCGATGATGTCATTGCGGTTGATGATATCCCCTATACCATTAGCGGCAAAAAAATGGAGCTTCCAGTGAAAAATATATTATCCGGAAAAGTTTTGGAAAAATCTATAAATAGTGGCGCCATGAAAAATCCTGCATCACTTGAATTTTTTAAATTATTTCGGGCAGAAAAATTTAAATAATGCTTTTTGATAGTTTATTCCTTTTGTTCTTCTTCATTCTGTTTGGCAGTTTTTTCATCTTCTTCCCTTTGATGCCGGTTTCTCATGCGCACTATAGGGTAGGTCATTGGGCTGAGCCCTGGTCTTTCATCACCCAATAATATACCCCAGTGACGTAACTCATCAGTATGATCGAAAATAATTTTGAAGATTGCAATAATTGGTAAGGAAAGAAACATGCCTGATATCCCGGCAAGTGCCCCGCCTACAATTACGCCAATAACAGTTACCAGCGAATTGATCTTTACTTTGGAGCCCACAATGCGTGGCATAAGAATATTGTTGTCGAGGAATTGTACGGCTGCAATTGCCAGCAATACTTTAATTACCGGCGCCAGTTCGTTTGATGTGGTTAAGGTAAGCAACACTCCAAGTATATTTCCAATTAAAGCACCCACATAAGGAATGAGATTGAGTACTGCAAATATTACTGCAATCAGAAATGCATGTTTAATACCCAGAATCATTAGCAATATTCCAAGCAACACCGTCATGTAACTGATCTGAATTAATAATCCGACAATATAATTTTTTATAATCACTTCAGTGCCGCGAAGTGCAGATTCTACCTTTGGGTGATCATCTTTTTGGAACCACAGAAAAATAAAACGCAGTAAAAGATTTTTATAAAACAAAATAAGAAAAGTATAAATAGGCAGTAAGCCCACGAATACAAATACACCGGTAAGCGATACAGCGGCGCCACTCATATATGTACCTGCATTGTTTAACAATTTATCACCCTGTTCCTGAAGTACTTTAATTTGCTGATCTGCAGAAAGTTTCAGGTTGCGGTTTACCCAGTCGCTTAATATGGTCCAATGATGATTGATATTCTGTTGTAATTGGGGAAAATCCTTTACAAGCCCTGCTACCTGCAGCGAAATGAAAGTGAGTATGGCAAGCACTACGATTGCTGCGGCAAGAATTGTCAGGGTAATCGCTATGACTTCCGGAATTTTAATATTTCTGAAGAAGCGATACAGGGGAAGCAACAGGAGGCTTAGAAAAAATGCCATAATAAGTGGCATCAGGATATTATTTCCTACATATAACAGAATCAGTAAAAGGCAGATACCCATTAATTCAATGGAACGCCGTACTGTTAAAGGGAGTTGATTCATTTGCAATATAATTATATAATTTTATTTGGAGTATTATACCATTTTTTAATGCTTTCGGTTATTTCCGAGGCAATATTATCCATCATTTCATATCGTCTTTTATATAATGCACGTTTATGCGATTTAATTTCTTCAAAAGCCTTTCTTTTGAAAATAAGAGGAAGCTCAAACCAACCGTCTTCTTTTAATTCTCCGTCTAATTCAAGCCATAAATTATTGTAGTCCTGTGTTATCTTATGCAGTATTGGAATATGGATAAAGTGCTTTCGGTTAAATGCCTGAATTGTTTGTCCTGCTCCATAAATAGCAACCACACCTAAAGATCGTGCAAATTCCTGAACCAGAAAAACCATAAAAGATTTTGGCCTGAGTCCATGCATTTGCTTTTGTGCAGTTTTGGCTGTATTTTCATCAACCGTTTTATGGCCCTGGACACAGCCTATTCTGCAAACCCATTGTTTAGAATTGTTAAGCTCAAAGGAGAAAGAAGCTGCGGAAATTATACCGCCAAGTTGTTCACACACAAAAAATAAAACCAGTTCACCCTCTTTTCTATACCGCTCATCATAGCCTAAAACTACAGACGCAGTCTGGCCGTCCTTCAAAGTAAAAGATCCAACAGTAATATCCTTCTTTTCGGGTAAAACTTGTGTTAATGGTATCCCCAAATCATTGATAAAATTATAAGTATCAAGAATCACTTTCATTCGCTGATGTTTATTCCACCGGGCCGACATATATACCCTGAATGGTTTAACATATAACCGTGGTCTAAGAGTAAAGACCTTATTATATTCCGGAGAATATAAAGTATTGAACCACTTTTTAGAGAATACGGGGTTCATCAGGGTGTACAAAAAGATTTTATACTGCTGTTTGCGGCGATAGCTTTTTCTTTCGCCAGAAAATGCGCTTTCAGCCAATTGCCATCCTTTAGTACAGACAGGGAGCATTTGAAATAATTTTATTTGCGAATGAAATCAAATTTCAAAACAAAACAAAATTTAAATGAAGTAGTACTTTCTTAACTTGTTATAATCCATCATTTAATTTTCGCGGCGGTGCATAAAGAACATAGACAAGTCTAAAGGATGGTCAATTCGGTCCTTCTGTTTTGAGACCGGCCTTCCTCTGTTGAGTTGTCGGCTACCGGCCGGGCAGAACCATAGCCTTTGTATTGGAGACGGGAGGCATCAATTCCTTTAGTAATAAGATAATTCACTACCGCTTTTGCACGGTTTTCAGAGAGCTTAAAGTTGTCGGTTGGTTTGCCGGTATTATCAGTATGACCGCTGATTAATATTTTTACTCCGGGGTTATCATTCAGCAGTTCCGCCACTCTATCCAACTCCGATGTGGATTCCTGCTTCAGATCAAATTGGTTTACTTCGAAGAAAATATTGTTCAATACTACTGAAGCATTTGTTTCTATAGGTTGCAAACCGATATTTATAATGTATGTGGAATCAATACTCCTGGTTCGGAAAGGGAAATTACGCGAATAAAAAAGGTATCCCTTGCGGTTAACGTTAAATGCATAATCCCTGCCAAGCGGTAGGGTTATCAGGTAATCACCGGATTCATTGGTTTGCACTTTTTGTAAGGTATGCTTTGTTTCTATGTCAATCAATTCAACAGCAGAGGGAAGCCCCAGTCCCGTTTTTTTGTCAAATACATTCCCTTTTACCCATAGTGTTTTACTTGGGCGAATATCTTCACGCATTTCAAAACTATATATATCCAGTCCACCTCTTGTATCTGCACGGTCGCTGGCATAGTAGGCGGTTTTGCCATTTGCTGCTACTACCAGGCTGCCTTCATTGTCTGTAGTATTGAGTGGATATCCGAGATTAATAACACTGTCCCAACTGCCATCAGGCTGTCTTTTAGCAAGAAACAAATCATCTCCTCCATAGCCTGTAAGTCCGTTTGAAGTAAAATACATGGTTTGATTATCCGCATGTATAAAAGGACAGCTCTCATCACCAACAGTATTTATTTTAGGACCGAGATTTTGAGGTGTACCCCAGCGTCCATTGGCCATAAGACGGGAAACATAAATATCCTTGCCGCCATACCCACCGGGTCTGTTGCTTGAAAAGTATAATTCACGTTTATCGGGTGAAAGGGAAGGAGCGGATTCCCAAAACTCTGTATTTACCGGGGCGCCGATGTTTGCCGGGACACTCCATCCTTTTTTTGTACGTAATGAAAGAAACAAATCACAGCTTCCTAATCCTTCAGGGAAATTACATCCGGTAAAGACCAGCCATTCGCCATCCTGCGAAATATTCTGAGCACCTTCATTAAAGTTGCTGTTGATATCTCCGTCCATACCCCTTGCTTTAGTCCAATGATTATCCTTACGTGTACTCACAAAAAAATCTTCATTCCTTCCTTTCAAACGCCGGGTAAAAACCAGTGTGCTGTCGTCTATTGTAACCGACGGATAGTATTCGAGGTCTGCTGTATTAATGCTGTCACCCAGATTTTTTGGTGCAAATACATAATTTTTAGTATCATGTTCTTTATTATATTGCACAGCAAATTCAAAACATCGCTTTCGGTATTCACCGGCTTTTATACTTTGGGAGTTGAGGTTAGGGTTGGATAAAAATTCATTTACCGCATCCAGCGCTTTTTGAAAATGACCTGCACCGCCAAGGTTAATGGCGTAGGGTAATTTGTAATCTTTGCTGTATTCTGGAGCTTTGGCAAATGCAGTTTCATACGCGGCAATGCAGTTTTCATACTGTTTCATTTCTCCGTAAATGCCTGCGCGGGTAAGCCAGGCATCCACAAACCCTCCATCCTGCTGTAAGGCTTTATCAATGAATTCGAGCGCTTCTTTATAATTGCCATTTTGTGCCTGGTCAAGCCCCAGGTTATAAAAATTTACAGCCTTCTTATTGACCTTTTCCGGATCATATTGTTGGCCCAAACAAATATTCCCCCAACTTATACAAAACAATATAATTATCAGGTATTTCATCTATGTGCAGATTGATAAACGAAGCTATTCAAATTTTATTCCGCGAAGGGAAATAAAATGTTAAGAGGATCAGTTAAATCAAACCTGGTACCTCTTCTTTTTCATCACTGGTAATTTCTGTATAAATTGCAACTTTCATTGCAGTAACATTGCTTTATAATAAAAATCTGTTGATATGTCTTCTCACCGAATTCATTATTTGATGCATGTATCTTTTGAGAATCCGGGATATATTGAGCAATGGGCAAAGCAGCGAAATTTTATACAATCCTACACCCGGTTTTATGCCGGAGACCCCATTCCAGATATAACCGGTATTGACTGGCTGATTGTAATGGGCGGACCCATGGGGGTTTACGATTCAACAGAGTATCCCTGGCTTGAAAATGAAAAAACATTCATACGGCAATGCATAAACGAAGATATGCCGGTAATCGGTATATGCCTTGGCGCCCAGTTGATTGCAGCAGCGCTTAATGCAGCCGTTTATCCTCATAGCAGTAAAGAAATCGGTTGGTTCCCTGTTCACCAGACAGATGCCGGGAAAGCGGGAATATTTTCGGATTTGCCGGATACATTTACAGTGTTGCACTGGCATGGCGATACCTTCGACCTGCCTGTAGGCGCCACTTTACTTGCATCAAGCAATATCTGCCGTAACCAGGCCTTCCAGTATGGGGACAAAGTACTGGGATTGCAATTTCATTTTGAATCCACACCTGCTACACTTTCGGGTATGATTGAAAATTGCAGAAAGGAGCTTGTTCCCTCTGCAACTGTACAGGATGAAGCCGAAATTGCCTCTGGATCCAGGTACATTACTGATAACAATACCCGGCTTGCATTACTGCTGGATAAAATATCTCTTTTAACAATCCATAAAGAACCGGTATAGCAATGCCTGCGTATATACGCTATTATTATCAGTAACTTTGTTTGCCGATAATTCAGGCAGCGGCAATTAAAATGTATTTCGCATCATGAGGCATCTGCTTTCTATATTAGGTATTCTGCCGGTCAGCATTATGTTGTCCTGTGTACAAAATAATAATACTATTAAAGCAAACTATATGAGCAGCGACATAAAAGTAAATGAATATTCGGGTGCAAAAGATACCGCCACTTTTGGTACTGGGTGTTTTTGGTGTTCGGAGGCTGTGTTTCAGGAATTGAAAGGTGTAATAAAAGTAGTCAGTGGTTATAGTGGCGGGCATGTAGCCAATCCTACTTACGAACAGGTTTGCAGTAAAACCACCGGGCACGCCGAAGTGGTGGAAGTGATATATGACCCTTCGGTTATTAGCTTTGATGAGTTGCTGGAAGTATTTTGGAAAACTCATGATCCCACTACTTTAAACAGACAGGGAAATGATGTGGGGCCACAATACAGGAGTGTTATATTTTATCATAATCCTGTACAGAAACAAAAAGCTGAACAATACAAAGAAGCACTTGACAAAAGCGGGGCCTGGACAAATCCGATTGTAACATCTGTAGAACCATTCAAAAATTTTTATCCCGCGGAAAATTATCATCAGGATTATTACAGACTTAACGGCCAGGCGCCCTATTGTTATTATGTAATTCGCCCCAAACTGGAAAAGTTTGAAAAAGTATTTAAGAATAAACTGAAGGGGCATTAATTACAATCTGACGATTTATTATTTCTACTTTTTTGATTTTAGATTGGATGTTTTCTTTTTGGTATAAGTACCGTCGAAACTGCATTTTATGCCGCGGTAATTGCCACAGGCCTGTTCTTCTATAAGGGTAACTTTATTGCCTGAAAAGAGCAGCCTTAGTACACAGGCATCCCCTACTTTGCGGTACTGTGCAAGATTGGGTTTAATCAGAGTGGCTTCGCCTTTCAACTCTCCTGAACAATCGTCGTCGGTTTCGAAATGAACAAAAAATAAAAACTTCCTGGCGTTCTTGCCATCGCGAACCGATACGAAATTCCTGCTGTTTTTTATATAGTCGCCCGAAAGTTTATCTTTTTGAGTGAGGGTATCAATTGGATTATAAACTGTTTTTGCTACAACGGGTTCATTAGATTCAATTTTAATCAATGTAAAAGCCCCTGCTGTGTTATACACATAAGCGTTCAGTTTATAATATAGCTGAGCGTCTTTTGCTTTTCGGGTTTCTTTTTTGGTGATGGTTAGTTTATTGTCAATACTACCGATTACAGATATTTTTCGGTCCGGATTATTACGGATCAGTTCCATTGATGCTTTGAACTTATAATCTTTATCAAAACAAAGTATATAAGCAATTTGTTTTTCTGTCGTAGCGGCTTTAAGCAAAAGGTAGGTTTCTTTACCAGGGTCAGTTATTTTGCCGATGGCATATAGCTTAGGTTTATTTTTAATACCATAGTCGTTGCTATACACTGAATCGGGTGCAAACTGAGAAAATATTTTCCCACTAATTAGTAATGAATCCGATAGTTTATGGTTAATCTGGGTGTCTGCAATAGTAAATGGCAGGGAGGTGTCTGGGAAAAAACCAATAAAATCTTCAATGGTAACGGTATCTTCCCCAGTCATAGTTTTTTTCCGGCTTTTACAAGCCAGTACCAGTATAAGCAAAACAAATAATAAACTAAAAACTCGTCGCATAGTTTTTTTTTCGTGGTGTAAAGTATCAAATTTTTTATTCTTTCATCTGAGTAAGATGATAGACATATTTCAAATCAGGCAAATTAAAAGTGGAAACCATCTAAATCCGGCTTATTGGAAATAAGAATAAAAAATAATGCCAGAGACTGGCAAATTATAAAAATAATATTTAGATTTGCCTAAAAATAAAATTAGGTAAATTGAATTATACAATTAGTGAAGAGAATTATATTAAAGCTATTTTTCGCTTACAGCGTGCCGGCAAAACTGTCAGCACAAATGCATTGGCCCTGGAGCTTGAAACCAAACCGGCTTCTATCACGGATATGCTTAAAAAATTGAAGGCGAAAAAGTTGGTACTTTACTCCCCGTACCAGGGTTGCAGACTAAGTTCAGAGGGATCTAAACTGGCCCTTAGTATAGTGAGAAGGCACAGGCTTTGGGAATATTTTTTAGCAGAAAAACTACAGTTTAAATGGGATGAAGTACATGAAGTAGCGGAAGAGCTTGAGCATGTAAGCAGCAAACAACTGATAGAACGCTTAGATGCCTTTCTTGGATTTCCCAGGTTTGACCCGCATGGGGATCCTATCCCGGACAGTACTGGGAAAATAACAATGCCCGAACTGGTAAAGCTAATTACACTTCGTCCCTGTGAGCGGGCAAGAGTGAGTGGACTTACCGATCAGTCTGCCGATATGCTGAAGCTATTAAAGCAAAGAAAAATTAATATCGGTACGATAGTTACCATAAACAAAAAATTCGAATTTGATCAGTCTCTCGAAATCGAAATTCCAGAAAGCATACCATTTATCATTAGTGAACAAACCGCACAAAATATATTAGTACAGTATGAACCTGAGAGTTAATACAGATACATCTCTAAGTGAAGTACATGGTAGTATAGACACTACCCTGGCTAAAAACCAATCACGCTGGAAAAAGCTACTTGCCTTTATAGGTCCTGCTTACCTTGTAGGGGTAGGTTATATGGATCCCGGTAACTGGGCTACCGATCTTGCCGGTGGAAGTAAGTTTGGATATACCCTTATATGGGTACTGCTTATGAGCAACCTGATGGCATTGCTGTTGCAAAGCCTTTCGGCCCGGCTGGGAATTGTAAGGGGGAGGGATCTTGCACAAGCTAACAGGGAAGCCTACCCGAGGTATGTAAATTTTATACTGTACCTGCTTGCAGAAATTGCCATTGCTGCCACTGACCTTGCGGAAGTGCTGGGAATGGCAATTGGGTTGCACCTCCTTACCGGTCTACCCATGATATGGGGTGTAAGTATTACTGTATTGGATACTTTCCTGCTTTTGTTTTTGCAGCGGCTTGGTATGCGTATGATGGAAGCATTTATCATTTGCCTTGTGGCTGTTATCGGCATATCATTTTTGATTGAGATATTGCTGGCACAACCTTCACTTTCAGAAGTGGCTACCGGCTTAATTCCTTCTCTGCCCAATGACGAGGCATTGTATATAGCCATTGGTATAATAGGAGCTACGGTAATGCCTCATAATCTTTATCTGCATTCTTCATTAGTGCAAACCCGGAAAATACAAAGAGATGATGCCGGTATATGGCAAGCCATTAAAATGAATGTAATAGACAGTACCATAGCTTTAAATCTTGCCTTTCTCGTAAATGCAGCTATATTAGTACTTGCGGCTACTACTTTCTTTAAAACGGGTCGTACAGAAGTAGCACAGTTAGAAGAAGCTCACCAACTGTTGTCGCCACTTCTTGGCAGCAATATCGCTTCCTCGCTTTTTGCCATTGCTCTTATTGCTGCTGGCCAGAGCTCAACGGTAACGGGTACCCTTGCCGGGCAGATTGTAATGGAAGGGTATCTGAGGCTCCGTATCAATCCGCTGCTCAGGCGGATAATTACAAGACTGATTGCCATTGTACCGGCCTTGATAGTTATCCTCATCTACGGTGACAAGGAGCTCGACGCATTGCTGATACTAAGCCAGGTAATACTTAGTCTGCAACTGGGTTTTGCTATCATACCCCTGATACATTTTGTGAGCGACAAAAAGACGATGGGTAAATTTACTATTAAACCTGTTACCAGATTTTTTGCCTGGGTTATTGCCATACTGCTGGTATATCTCAACATCAAAATGGTGATGAGTGAGGTGATGCCTCTATTTGATCAATCCGGACATTGGTTGTGGAAACTGATTATTATCAGTGCTGGTGTATTTTTTATCGGGTTAATGTTGTATATAACAATTCATCCCATTATTGTAAGAAATAGAAAAGGAGTTGTGCCTGCAATTCATCCTGCCACAACAGAAAAACTTGAACTGGAGATACCCCGGTTTAATACAATAGCCATAGCTCTTGAATTTTCGGATAACGACAAAAAACTACTATCCTTTGCTATCGCTCAGGGCAACACTCATGCCAGTTATATCCTGATACACGTAGTAGAAAGTGTATCGGCAAGGTTATTAAAACAGGAATCAGATGATTATGAAACACAGGAAGACCAAAAACGGCTGCAATATTATAGTAATAGTTTAAAGTTGAAAGGATATACCTCAACTACGGTGTTAGGCTTTGGAAGCAGGTCGGGTGAAATCAGCCGTATTGTAAATGAGAAAGAAGCTGATATGCTGGTAATGGGCGCCCACGGGCATAAAGGAGTAGAAGATTTTATTCATGGCGAAACCGTAAACTCAGTAAGGCATAAGGTAAAAATCCCGGTGCTGATTGTAAACGTGTAACAAATATTATTGCTTCTTCGGAGTAAATCTATTTTAAAAAGAGTAAAGATCAGTTTGCCGGTCTCCTGAATATTTTAATCTCCCGGAATAATAAATACAGGTAACATTCCCGACATCTGAATGTTATTACTGCAAGCACGGTTTTGATCTTTAAAATTCTTCAAGGGTGTCTTCAAACTTTTCTACAGGGCATAAGTATAAGGTTCATATCTTCAAGTGCGGTAATACTTATGCCCTTTTGTTATAAAATTTATTTCAGTTTCAGTAAGTTTTGAAATTTATCTCAATAAAATATTTTAGACATTTGCTGTGTAAAATTCAAGAAGTGAAGAATGAATAACGACAGCATTATTATCACTGCAAAAAATAGAATGATGAATTTATTTGAAGACTTAACAGACAAAACTAAAAACCTATTACCTTATAACGGTATTGTATATTATTACGGTAAAATATTCAAACATCAGGATTCCGATCATTATTTGGAAATATTACTCAATACTATCGAATGGCGAAATGATGAAGCTGTTATTTTTGGTAAAAAAATAATTACCAAACGAAAAGTAGCCTGGTATGGCGACAGGTCTTTTGAATATACTTATTCCAATACAGCCAAATATGCCCTGCCCTGGACTAAAGAATTGCTGGAACTTAAAACCATTGTGGAAAAAGAAACGGTTGAATCCTTTAATTCCTGCCTGCTTAACTTGTATCATTCCGGGGAAGAAGGAATGGCATGGCACAGCGATGGAGAAACAGATTTGAAAAAAGACGGAGCTATTGCTTCGCTTAGTTTTGGTGCAGAAAGAAAATTTGCCTTTAAACATAAAACAACCGGAAAAAAAGTTGAAATGATTTTGGAACACGGAAGTTTGTTGGAAATGAAAGACACTACTCAAACCTATTGGTTGCATCGTTTACCGCCAACTAAACTAATTACTAAACCAAGAGTTAACCTGACTTTCAGGACTATTGTGGATTGAACTGTTTTGGAAGCTGTCAGCTATTAGCAGTCAGCTTTGGGCTACGGGCTTTTGGTACGGATGTCGGGTGTGAAAATATTATTGTGATAGTATGTTTTCTGCCATTTTAGTACCTTCTACTCTTGCCTTGATTTTTGCAAATGCAATTTCTCTGGCTGTGGAAGTATCATCTCCAAATGGCGAAAATCCACAATCGTCAGTTGTGCCTAATTGAGCTACCGGAATATACCTGGCCGCTTCAAGAATTAATTCACAAATTTCTTCAGGTGTTTCAATTCTCGGATCTATTACATTGGTTACACCTAAGAAAACTTTTTGGTTTGGTTTGATATTTTCCTTTATACATTTTAGAACTTCTGTTTTATTTTTTTCCGCGGCATATTCTAAATAAAAACTACCTGCATTAAGTTGAAATAACAACGGTAATAATTCTGTATATGAAATATCCGCGCTATGGGTCGAATCCTTGTCACCGCCCGGGCAGCTATGTACGCCGATTCTTTGTTGCTCTTCTGTTGAAAATCTGTTTAATACCTGGTTATTTAAGTCAATGAAAGCCGAAAGCAACCTCTTTGATGGGTCTAATTTTATGGCAAGTCTTGCTTCCGTAAAATCAATTTGTACTTTATAGGCACCACTTTCCAGACAAGTTCTAATATCTTTTTCTGCATCATTTATCAGGTCGGCTATAAACTGTTCTTTTGAATAATCTTGTAATCCTTCCTGCGGATAAAGTAAACTAATCGCTGAACAGGAAATGACTGCCTGCTTAATGGGTAAATTGCAACAACGTTTTGCTTCCTTTAAGTAGTCGCTTGCAAACTTCGTATAATGGAAAGGCCCCTTGCTAAGCTTTGGTAGCTGTCTGGTATGCCCGTCTTCAAAAGGAATCACTACTCCGTCCGGATTGAAATATTTATAGCCCTGAATGGGATAGGTAACAAAACTGGGCTTTGACTGTTCGCCATCAGATATTACAGGGGAACCTGTTTTTTCAAGCGCTAAAATTGTTTCTTTTGTTGCTCTGTTTGAATTTCTATTTTCATATTTTTTAGTTGTAGTTTTTGTATTATCAGGTAACTGCCGCCAAAATATTATAGCGATTTAAAAATAATAAACTTAAACATCAGTATCTTCTTCCCGACCAGCTTTCTTTTGTTTTACCGGCAAACCAACTATTCCAATTTTTCAAACCTGAATGTATATTTGAAAGCAGGCATTACCAGTCCATAAGATAATTCCACCGGCTTTCCTGAACTCACTGATATAACAGCATGATTCCGGTCAACAAAATGAAGCATAATTGTTCCGCGAATGGATTTGTTTGCTCCTGCATTCATTACGGTATCACCTGCCTTTCCGATACCCGGACTGTCATGCTTTAAGATGCGATAGGTTTGTGAACCTACAGCAATATCTTCGGTTTTAAGTTGCATCTCTCGTTGCAAAGTACACGAAGAGCAGTTTGCAATAACATTAAACACACTTAAAAAAGAAGTATCACTGGTTTGGGGATAATAAAACTGCGAAGTCGTTTTGATATCAACTTTATCTCCGTCAGACATGCCTATTTTCAGATATCCCAGATGGGAAGTTGCCCGAGGTTCTACATCGGTTAATCGCCAGTCCCCCTCAACATCCTTATTTTTGAGAGTGTTACTTTCTGCCCTGTTATTATTTTTATTATCGGGTTTATTATTTATCTGTTTGGAAGGGCGATTGTCACTTACCGCAATATCTTCTTCAGCTAAAAGATTTTGCCTTTTGGGAACAGTGGAATCAATTGTAATGTTTTCATTTTTTACAAAATGCGAATCACCAATATGAGGGTGATCTTTTTTCTGTATAAAAAATGCTGCAAATGTTATTGCAATTGCAACCAGGAATCCTCCTCCAAAATAAATATATTTCCGGTTAAAAGGTTTTGGAGATAAAACACCTGGTTCCTGAAGCATTTGTGGACGAAAATCACCCTTAAGCTCCCTGGTCAGTGACGACAGCCCTTCATCATAATTTTTACTGAAATCTATATGTTGTAATCTTTGTAAACGATAGGGTGTTTTGCTGTCGTGGTAAATTACAGGGATAACTTTCTTTTGATGATCAAGTGCAAAATATACTTCATCCAAAACATTATTCGATACCACCGATTTTTCAGATTCAATAAAAAGCAGGCAGTCGGAGGTTTCCAGGGCTTTTCCAATCTCAATGTCCCATTCAGTCCCTGCCCTGATATTCTGCTGATCTATCCATATATTGAAACCTGCATTTTTAAGGTCCTGCGCAAGCCGCAGCGAAAACTCGGAACCATCTTCCCTCGAATAACTGAAAAAGATTTTCTTTATCATTGCCAGGTATACATTGTTAACTGAAATGTACAGTTATTACCTGAAAAATGAAAGCAATTTTTTAAGTAGATACATTTAAATATGTTTGTTGTATAGAGTAATAAGCGCCATGAATACACGAATGTTATTCTCAATTAACTATCTATTCGTGCATTTTAGGTATAGTCTCTTTTCTCCGGATATATTAAGATAGCCCCGCTTATTCCACAACCATTTTCTGCTTCAAAGCCATTCTCATGAACCCAATACTTTGTCTTTTAAAATTAAATCAGGAATATTTTGGGAAGATACTGGAGATAATGGTTGTCCGGGTTAAAATACCTGTTAGTTTATTTTTAATATTTTTTCTGTTATTACCTTGTTCGTATACAACAGTCTGACGAAGTAAATACCCGGGGCTGTGTTCGACAGGTTGATATGGATGCTGGTCATGGCGGGTGTTTTTCCGTAGTCGTCCTTCCACACCAGTTGCCCAATGCTGTTATATACGGCTATACCTTTCAGCATAGAAGCGGTAGGATAGTGCTGCAATATTAAATTGCCAGCGGTAGGATTTGGGGCAAGCAGGTATCCTTTATCTTTGAGTACAGGTGGTAATGTTATGGTCTTTATATTAATATCATCAAGGTAAACATTATTGCCAAAGCCATTGATATTGCGGAATTGTACAATCAGATTGTCATATTTACCAGCTACGTAACTGGTAAGATCAGCGGTATCTGCCACCCATTCGTTTGCGGCAGGAATATAGTCCGACGTTGTGAGTGTTTCGGTAGTACGTAATGATGCCCCGCCTTTTTTGTAAGCACTAATGAAAGTTTGTCCGCAATCCACCGAAAACAAAATTTGCAATGTATCCGCTACATTTGAAGTTGCCTGAGCTGCAGCCCGCCAAAAGGTGATCTTTACTGAGTCTGCATTAATAGGTATGTTTATCTTTGGCGAACTCAGTAAAGCGTATTTACCAAACAATTGATAATTGTGATTGTCGAATTTTAATGACGCTGTTCCGCTATGAGCAGCATTGGCTACTCTTGTGGGATTATATTCAACCAGGTCACTGTTGTTGCCAATTCCCCATCCTGCAGGTGGAAAAGAATTATTTTCGAACCCTTCGGTTATAGGCGCGGCACTTGTGCCAATAACGGAGAATATGGTACTAACCGTATCATTTTCCGGGCGTTGATCTGTAACACCATTGGGGAGTGAAGTAAACATTTTTATGGTGTGATTTCCAGGGGTAATATTTATGGCATCGCCAGTAAGGGTGGTGGTTGCCAGTGAAGGCAGGGAAAGATTGATATTGCTTGAAGTAACTGCTCCGTTATCAATGCTAACGTTAAGGCGCACACTATTTAAAGGCTGTGAAGCGATATTTCTGATTTGTAGCTGTGGTATGAATGTTCCCGAGCAATAAATTATATTGTTGGCCGGGTTTATGGCTTTTTGAGCTTCAGCATCATTTGAATAAAGTGCAGGGGGGGTGCATCCGTCAGAAGAAAGGAGCGGTATAAGTTCCGGGAAAGAGGTGAGTGCTGTTTCCATACGGTCGGCCTGTCCCTGTGTGAACAGGCACATAGTAGCGTCATCTGTATAATCCATAAAGTTCATAAACATGACTCCCGGCGAAACTGTAGTGCAGGCGTCTGTTGTAGGGAAGGCAGGTATACCAAAAAAGCATTTGTCCTGGTTGGGGGTATCGTCCACATTGTCAGAGTCTGCACAGGAAGAGACGTCACAACTATTTGCCCCCCATATATGTTGCAGGTTAAAATAATGTCCTATTTCATGAGTTGCGGTTCTTCCTTTGTTGAAAGGGGCAGTTGCCGTGCCGGTAGTGCCAAAGGCATGATAGGCGTTAACAAACCCCAGTTCACTGGGATCAATACCGAGCCCGGGCATAAAAGTATATCCAAGATCTGTTGAATTGCTCATTTTACAAACCCAGATATTCAGATATTTTGTTACGTCCCAGACATCTGCACCACCCTGGGATGCATGTTTAACAGGATCTCCTTCTCCGGGTACTGAAGTAGTATTGGAGGAAAGACGGATAATACCATTTGTGGGATTGTTTTGAGGGGTTCGTTGCGCCAGACAAAACCGCAACTGTCCCTTGCCAAATACTGGTTTAAATGCAGCCGGAATTTTAACGGAATCTGCATTCATACCTGCATAATCCGCATTAAGTACATCTATCTGGCTTTGAACCTGGTCGTCGGTAACTATGGAAGGGTCAGACAATACGATATGCACGACAACAGGTATAGTGATTGTGGTGGAAATTCTTTGCTGCACCGGGAAACCCCGGTGTTGACGCCGCACCAGTTCATACCGCTTTTGAAATTCAATCTGACGCTGATCGAAAGCCGCTTTTTTAAGCGGATGATCCTTAAAAAATTTATCCATAACACTTCCTGTTATGCATCTTTCGGGAGTCACATTGGTAGTATTCTGGGCAAATGAGAAATAACCAAATATAGAAAAGCACAGCAACAGGAGGCTGCGCATAATCAAAGCCATATTCAGAAATAATAAGTTTAGAAATGCACCGGGCATATATTTAAGGAAACTGATGGAAAAATACTCACTTTTATTCATGTTGTCTGTTAATGCTATTTAAAAACGTAGCCTGTTATTTAAAAGTATCCGGCAATCACAATGTTGGTATATGCCACAACAAATAATATCTGCAGGCATCTGCTATATTTTTATAGGCCAATCAACATTCCGGCAATACAACCGCACATCAGGCAGGCAATCGTACCGCCTATCAATGCCTTTACGCCCAATTCGGTAAGGTTTCTGCGCTGATTGGGGGCCAATTGGCTGATACCACCAATCTGGATACCTATGGAAGCAAAATTAGCAAAACCACATAAGGCATACGTAGCAATGAGCAACGACTTAGGGTTTGTTATTACATTTGCCGATTTCATTTCTCCCAGCGAGATATAGGCTACAAATTCATTGAGTATTGTCTTTTCTCCAAGCAACTGCCCGATGGCAATCATATCATTGCCTGCCACACCTATTAACCAGGCAACAGGGGCAAATACATATCCGAATATCATTTGCAGGGAAAGTTCATTATATCGTCCATTGGTAACCTCAGCAATTTCGTTATTGATATGTGTAACATTGCCTGCCCACCCAAGTAATGCATTTACTACCCACATCATAGCCGTAAATACTATCAGCATTGCGCCTACATTCACTGCAAGTTTTAATCCGTCGGTAGTGCCCAGTGATAATGAATCTAAAAAATTATCGCCTAACTTTTCTTTTGGAATGGTCAGCTCTTTGGAAACCAGGTGGTGGTCTGTTTCAGGGAAAATCATCTTGGAACAAACAATCGCTGCCGGGGCACTCATAATAGATTGACTTAGCATGTGGAGGGCAAAATAATTTTGCTGCACCGGATCGGAACCGCCAAGAAAGCCTACATAAGCTGCTAATACACTGCCTGCAGTATTGGCCATTCCCCCTACCATGATACATAATATTTCACTACGTGTCATTTTTTCCAGATAGGGTCTTATCATCAACGGAGCTTCTGTTTGTCCAAGGAAAATATTGGCTGCCGTGGAAAGGCTTTCTGCACCGGAGATATTCATCTTATTGAGGAGATAAGCAAACACATACACTATTTTTTGGAGAATACCCAGATAATATAATACAGATGACAGGGCAGCAAAAAAGATAATATTAGGCAGTACCTGTACTGCAAAAATATATGCCCATGCCTGCTTGTCGTCGGCAAGGCTTCCGAAAAGAAATTCTGTTCCTTTATGGCTAAGATTCAACAATTCTACAAATGCAGAGGATACCCCGGACAAGAATGTTTTAAAGATATCGGGGTCGCATGCTTTTGTAAATATAGAGATACAGAGTATTACAACGGTTAAGCGTATACCCCATTTTATCAGTTCGGTATACTTTGGAGAAAGCCATTTTATGATGAATGCAATAAGTATAATGCTAATAAGGATAGCTATTCCGGGATTGTTAAACAAAGTGCTTCGGATCATTCCGAAAAAAAAGATGAATAGCCATGCTGCAACAGCGAATATGGGAATTGCAGTTGCAGATATACCCTGAGCTTCACCGCGCCTGATTTTTATGATTTTATTGAAAATATTATAGAGAATAATTACGCCGGCACAAAGCCAGAAAACCGGCTGCCCGAATACTTTGGTATTTAAGACGCCCATAGCAAACATGAGTTGTGCAAAAACACCCGTAGTCACCAACTTCCAATTAATTGCTTTTTTATTGTTGCTGAGCAGGTAGCAAACCAATACGAGGAAGCACATACCCAGTACCCCTCTTCCGATATTCTCAATTGCTGATGTCATATTGCCGTAGCGGCTATTTTATGAATTTAATACAGCAATATACAACTTTGATGCAAGCGACCGTAAGGAACAAAAAAAATCCGGGGATTGGTATATCCCCGGATATGATCAAAACTTTAGTTTTTATAGCATTAAGCTATATGTTGCTCAATCTTTTTTACAAAATTTCCTTTGGGTTGTGCCCCAACTAATTTATCTACAACCTGCCCGTTTTTCAGAAACAAAATAGCAGGGATAGACGTTACTCCATAATTGATAGACAACTGAGGATTGTGGTCAACATTCACTTTTCCGACATTCACTTTTCCGTCATATTCTTTACTTAATTCTTCAATTACGGGTCCGATTGCACGGCAGGGCCCACACCATTCTGCCCAAAAATCCACTACTGTTAGTTTATCTGAAGACAAAACCTTTTCCTGAAAGTTCGCATCTGTAAATTCAAGTGCCATAGTCAAAATTTTATTATTGTTTATAATTAATTCCTTTTTAAATCCGATGATTAAAAAATTTTACTTCAACATTGCAAATTTAAGTCCATTAACCGAAATGAGCCTATATGGCATATCCACATTTGTGCATTAGACAAACTGACTTTAACCTTGTTGGCCTGAAGTAGTAACTTTTACTTCCATATCAGGGTTGGCTTCGAGAAAAGCAGCCATTTCGTCATTCATTTCAAATCCTTTTTCCAGAGTGTACAGGCTTACTTTGTAGTTGGACTTTGGTTCGTACAATACAAATTTTATACTCGATTTACCGGGGTTGGCACGAAAAATTTCGTCTATAAATGTTACTAATTGTTCATTTACCAGTTTGGGGTGTAATGCAATTTGCAACTGTCGTGTTAACACTTTTTTCACTGTTTCCATCAGCATAACACCGGACAATTTGAATTCAAAATCTGTAGTGCTGTTCCATCTCGCTTTGAAATTACCGGTAATGAACAACACATTGCCGAGACTAAAATGATCTTTGAATTTGACATAGTCTTCACCAAACAATGCGATTTCTGTTTTGCCGGAATAATCTTCTATATGGAATACCCCAAATTGTTTTCCGTTGCGTGTGGTACGGTGTTGGGCATCAGCTACCAATCCCGCTATTTTGAGTGTGCGAAAAGCGTTAGAGGTATTTGTTACATTATCTTTAAGTTCGTTATACTCCGCAATGGTATTGATGCCATAGTATTTCATTTCAAACCTGAAATGATCCAGAGGGTGTCCGCTTAAAAAAATGCCTGTAATCTCTTTTTCGTGATCTAACTGTTCGGTCAGTGTCCATGGCGGGCAGTCGGGAAGTTTTGGAGTAGTGATTTCGGGCATCTGCAAATCGCCAAACAGTGTGTTGCTTGCACTCATCGCCTGGTTCTGATAGATATTTCCAAATTTTACGATTTTTTCCATTCCGGTAGACGTGTCTCCCTGTGGTATGAAAAAATACTGCGCCCGGTGTATATCTGAAAAGCAATCGAATGCTCCTGAATAAGCAAGACATTCCAGTGATTTTTTATTTACTGCACGCTGGTTCACTCTTTTTATCAGGTCGTAAATGGAACTGTATGTTCCTTTCTTACGTTCTTCCACTATAGCTTCAATTGCTGCTTCACCTACGCCTTTCAATCCGCCTAAACCAAAGCGAATTTCTCCTTTGTGGTTCACGGCAAATCCTTTTTGCGACTCATTGATATCGGGCCCCAGCACCGGCAGCCCCATACGTTTGCACTCTTCCATAAAGAATGTAATCTTTTCTATAGCGCCTGCATGATTGAGCACGGCTGCCATATACTCTGAGGGGTAATGAGCTTTTAAATATGCGGTTTGATAAGCTACAAATGCATAACAGGTAGAATGTGATTTGTTGAATGCATATTGTGCAAATGCTTCCCAGTCCGTCCATATTTTTTCGAGAATAGCCGTATTGTGTCCATTTTTTGTGGCGCCTGTAATAAACTGGGCTTTCATTTTATCGAGTACGGCTTTCTGTTTTTTACCCATCGCTTTTCTCAATATATCAGCATCCCCTTTGCTGAAGTTGGCAAGTTTTTGCGACAGCAACATCACCTGCTCCTGGTACACGGTAATGCCATAAGTTTCGGACAGTATACCCTCCATTTCGGGAAGGTCGTAGGAAATAGGTTCACGACCATGTTTCCTGTCAATGAAATTAGGAATATAGGCAAGCGGTCCCGGACGATATAATGCATTCATTGCAATGAGGTCATCAAACTTATCGGGCTTAAGTTCACGCAGATATTTTTGCATTCCCACGCTTTCAAACTGAAAGGTACCATTGGTATCACCCCGCTGATACAACTGGTAAGCAGCTTCATCATCAAGGGGAATATTATCCAGATCAATATCAATATTGTGGTTTTGCCTGATAAGCTGCAATGCGGTTTTTAAAATACTTAGAGTTTTTAATCCCAGGAAGTCCATTTTAATAACTCCCGCTTCTTCAATTACGCTTCCTTCAATTTGTGTAACCCACAAAGCAGAGTCTTTTGCGGTTGCTACCGGCAGAAGTTCTGTAAGGTCTTTAGGTGCTATAATAATACCTGCTGCATGTATGCCGGTATTGCGAACCGATCCTTCCAGGATTTCGGCCTCGTGCAACACTTTAGCCTGTATATCGCTGCCATCATAATATTGTCTCAGTCTTTTTACGTTCTCCAGATCATCAGGGGTAAGTCCTTCTTTTTCTTCGAGTGATTTTTCTCCATCTTTTGATGTAAGGGGAGCATGTAAAACACGTTTGAGCGCAATACCGGGTTTCTCGGGTACCAGTTTTGCCAGGAGATTGGAGTCGGCAAGCGGCAGATCCATTACACGTGCCACATCTTTAATACTCATTTTAGCGGCCATGGTACCATAAGTAATAATTTGTGCCACCTGGTTTTTTCCATATTTCTCCACTACATAGTCAATTACTTTTTGCCGGCCTTCATCGTCAAAATCAGTATCAATATCAGGCATGCTTTTACGATCTGGATTAAGAAACCTTTCAAAAAGCAGGTTGTATTTTATAGGGTCAATGTTTGTGATACCAATACAGTAAGCCACTACAGAGCCTGCTGCAGAGCCACGCCCCGGACCTACAAATACCCCGATATCCCTTCCCGCCCTGATGAAGTCGCTAACAATCAGAAAGTAACCCGCAAAACCCATTGATTTAATGGTAAATAATTCAAAGTTGATCCGTTCTTCTATTTCAGGAGTAAATGGATCATAACGGCGGTGTGCACCCTCCAGTGTCAGGTGTTTCAGGTATTCCCACTGGTTCAGGTTATTATCATCATGTACCTGGAATGGTTTTGGTATAGGAAAGTTGGGCAATAATATATCGCGCTTCAGATCGAGCAAGTCTATCTTGTCTACTATTTCGTTTGTATTGTCAATAGCTTCTGGCAGGTCGTGAAATACCTGCTTCATTTCCCCGGAAGTTTTGAAGTAAAACTGATCGTTTGGAAAAGCAAAGCGCTTATTTCTTACCGATATATCATCATCCGAAAATTCCCTCAGCGCCGGTGTAGCCAGTTTTTCTCCCGTATTGATACAGAGCAGGATATCATGGGCATTAAAATCTTTTTGATCTACATAATGTGAATCATTCGAAGCGATAACTTTTACATTATATTTTTTGGCAAATTTCAGGAGTACATCATTTACTTTTTCCTGCTCGGGTATGCCATGCCGTTGCAGTTCCACATAATAATCATCCTGAAAAATATTCAGCCACCACTTGAATTCGTTTTCTGCCTCTTCTTCACCTTTTTTCAAAATGGTTTGAGGTACAAGGGCGCCGAGACAGCAGGTAGTTGCAATCAATCCTTCATGATATTTATTAATCAGTTCTTTATCTATACGCGGGTATTTGCTGTACATTCCTTCTATGAATCCCATTGATGTCAGCTTTACAAGATTGCGGTACCCGGTTTCGTTTTTGGCCAATAGTACCTGGTGGTGCCGGGGATCTTTTTCTTCTTTCGAAAATATTTTTCGATGCCTGCTTTCTGTAATATAAAATTCACAGCCAACAACAGGCTTTACCTTTAGGGGGCTTTTTTTATCGTCGGGGTTTACTTTGTGTTTATAGGCTTCAGCTACAAAAGAAAATACACCAAACATATTGCCATGATCTGTAATGGCAAGCGCTGGCATGCCGTCATTGATAGCTTTCTGATACAGACTGCTGATAGGGGCGGCACCATCGAGCAATGAATATTGTGTGTGAACATGCAAATGTGAAAAAGCAGACATGCTGCAAATGTCGTGAAGTTGAGTTAAGATTGGGAATTGCATTTTCCACAACTTATAATGAGATGTGCAGGTGTTGAAATACTGTTAACAGCTTGCTGGTCTGATTTTTGAGGGCTATCTTGCGCCACAAAAACAACTGAGAGGTTTGCGTTATTTTATCATTTTATTTGGAATTGCTGCGGTGCTGAGCAGTTGCAGCAGCCTTAAATCTGTTACCCGTTCCGGTAAATCAACTCATGCAGGCATGAAGTCTGATACAGAACGAGATGCGACATCAGTTACCTCAAACCAGAACCATGAATCGCTGCCATTGATGCCGGAGAAAAGAAATGCCCCGAAAATTATTTTTCTTACCCCGTTTAATATTGAGAAAGGAGACCCGCTTCAGTTTAAATATGCAATTAAAATGAATGTTGAGGTAGAAAGACTTGTTAATATTGACCTCTATCATTTTATTGATAACTGGTGGGGTACTCCCTACAGGATGGGTGGTTCCACACAAAAAGGAGTAGACTGCTCCGCATTTACCCAAACCCTTATATCAGATATATTCGGGCAACAAATTCCTCGTACAGCGCAGGAACAAAAAGATTTCTGCAGTACTGTTGACCTCAACAATCTGAAGGAAGGCGACCTTATTTTTTTCAAAACAAAAAAAGGAAGGGATATTACCCATGTAGGTATATATCTGATGGACGAACGATTTGTTCATGCATCTTCTTCCAACGGGGTTATGATCAGTAGCCTGTCAGAACCATACTGGAGCCGCCATTTTGCGGGCGCCGGACGGGTGGTGGATGAGCAAATAACTACAGCCGTTAGGTAGAAATGAGATTAATTGATATTATAAACGTGAATTGAGAAACCAGAAAAATAATTTTGAAACGAAGGTGAGGAGGCCCAGTGTGAAGAGCTAACAGCACAAACGAGACGCTTTGATTGAGGCAGGAATCTGTTTGCCGAAGGTGAATATGATTGGCAAAAAAGTACAGCATCATCTATAATATTCAACAATATTGCTGTTGGTTTTGTAACCAACTTTACAATTGCTTATAATTAGCAGCTCCGCTTTTAAACGGGGTTTTCAACATATTGTGAAGACTATTCAGACTAAAGCCATTATTGTAAAAATGTATTGCGAGAACTACGAAGGAAATTAATGCAAGTACAGCAGCCCAAAACCACCATTTTCGAAAAATATTTTTACGGGCAGATGCAATTTCTTCTGAAAGGTTTTCCGGTAAAAAACTACCACTCACTTCTGTATCGCCACGGAGAATTAAATGACTGGCATCTTGTCTTATTACTCTGACTGCTGGAACGGGCTGCAAAAAATTGTAAGAGATTGTTGGGGAGTCCAGTATGATATTTCCTGATTCATCATAAGACAAAATACCAATATCCCTCCAGTCGAAAGATTGCTTTTCCTTTAGTTGGGATTTTAAATCAAATGAAAAGTCATTTATTTTTTTAATAGCCTCCCATTCTTCAATGCCCATAGCAGAAGCAATATATTGAAATAGACTTTTGCCGGGAGCATCCTGCATATCATCAAATACGACTTTATAGGTTGGGGGCATAATCACATGATCAGAAAAATTGCTGATAGCCGGAACTCTTTGTAATTGCAAAGTTCCTAAACCGGGGAGGCTCAGCGATTTATTTTGTATCAGATATTGATGCAGTATTTCCAGCATGAAGGCCCTTAAAACGTTTGATAATGCGCTAAGATAGATATTTTATTGGTTGCAGGGATATTACTGCTGCAGGGGCGCGTATTCCAAATTTTCGCAGGTGGGTGGTGACCCCATCATCTGTAGAACCCGCTACCGGTAGGTGTCTCACCGACCTGAATGTTGCATATGAAGCGAAAATTTGGAATGCACCCCTGCAGGGCGGGATTCAGCGGAAATTTCATTTCGTAAAATTAAATACTATCCCACCAAGAATATTAAACCCATACACATCATACTGATTCCAGCGCTGATACGTGTTGTTGAAGATATTATTGGCCTGCAGCCACAAATTAAACTGTTTGGTTATTCTGAACTCCAACCCCGCATTCAGGTCTACGGGGCTCCTCATTTTTTTTTCGAGATCGCCTGGTGTTTTGAATTTTGCTCCTTCAAAAAAGAAAAGATCACTCTTGAACCAGAGGTCTTTAATTATTTTCCATCGCAGTGATGCATCAAATTCCCTGGGTATTATACCCCAGGCCTGAGGATAAGTTTTATGTTTATTAAAAAGCAGCCAGTTGAATTTGGCAGTCAGTGAAAAATCTTCAGCCTGCACCACACCCACTTCTCCATGAAGCTGGAATGCGCTGAGCTTTTCTTCATGCAGTATAGAGAAACTTTTGCCATCGCCCAGGTTGTTTACTCCATAATTATTTACAAACAAAGGCATGTTGTAAAACTGCACAAGGCCTGCTTTTACATTATAAAAAAAACGTTCGAGGAATGTGCCTTTAATACCGCCATAAGTTTCATGGATGCGGGTATTAAACAGGGTGTCGGGCTGATCAATATAAGGATTGATAGATGTCCAGCGCCTGTATGAGCCTTTGTCGTAGTGCATCAGCCATCCAAACTGGAGTATGGCTTCTTCACCACTGAGTTTTACATCTGCCATTATATCGGGCAACAACTTGAAAGAAGAGTTATCCCAGGAGGGAATAAATCCGCCATGAATATTTAATATATCATTGGTATATTGAATGGCAATGGGTACAGTAAAAAGTGTATTGTTTATTGACGGGAGAGACTTTCTGGCCAATTGGGTATAATCGCCGTGCAATCCCAGGTGTATACTAAGCTCGTTATTGATTATTTTCTCCAGGGGGATATCTGCTATGGCATTAAATTCTCGGGCGCTATGATTGTCATTAAAGAAACCGATGGTTACATTAGGATTATATTTCAATCCGAACCCGGTAAGCTCAGTGTTTCTAAACCCTATGTTGGCGTCAACACCGAGGTATCTTTTCAACAGATCATTTTTTGAGTAGGAAAATGCATTGTGGTCGTAGCCATAAAGATGATATGACTGGTTGCTAAATCCGACACGTCCATATAGTTCCTGTTTAGCAGCATTTGTAGTGCTTCCGTATATATCAGCATCGGCTTTTGAATATTGCTGATAGGGTATTGCACTTCCTTTAGAAGATATAAAGTTGCCAAGTATGTTCAGGGTAGAATTGTGTCCATTGGTAAACGTAAGTCCTGCCTGTGCAAAAGGAGTTTGAAAGTTTCCATATCCCAGTTTTACAAAATTAGCTGCAGACCATTTTGCTGTGGAGTCAATATTCAATGCTACTGCACTTACCGTAGCCGGTTGATATACCAATGCAAGACTATTGACCGGGATATTATATTTGAAAACAGGCCTTGATGAATCCGGAACAGGAGGTGCTGCATTAAAATTAATTTTGGCAGCTTCCTTCAAAGAAGGTTTGAAAGAAGAAGTAATATCAATTGTTTCCTTTTTTAGTATATCCTGGGCATTCCCGCTGAAGGCAATGCATACTGATATGATGGTTAAAAAAGTAAAACGTTTGAAGGTTATTGTATTTTGCATGGTATTCCCTGTTGAATATTATTATTGGGTGAGGTATTTAACCCCCAATTTTACTATTTGTTTTTTCTTCAGCTATCACACGCTGAAGTTTATCATTCGCCTCGTTTTTTAATTCTGTAATCTTACTGTTGTCTACTACGCTCTGCAAAGTAGCTTTAGCGTTGAAATAATCTTTTTCTTTCAAAAATATATCTCCTAGCAAAAGGTAGGCTTTGGTAATCCAGTAGTCGTATGAGCCGGATTTATTTATGGTTTCGAAAGCTGCTTTGTCTGCGTTTTTTAAATCGTTTAATGTATAATAGCAACTGGCTATTTCGTACCTCGCTTCTGCACCAAAAGAGGCTTTATTGATGTTTACCACACTTCTGAAGTTTTGAATTGCCTCACTGTATTGCCCTTTGTCCTGTGCGGCTCTGGCTGTAACCATATAGGCAAGCACTTTATCGTCTACGCCGGTGTTTTTTTCTTTCAGTAATTCCTGGGCATTGGATACTGCAGCTGCCCATTTCTTTTGCTGGTACTGGCTTCGTAACATACCCCTCATACCTTCTAAGCGATTTTCGCCACCTGCAGACAATTCTTTTAGTTTTGTAAAATATTCCTCAGCTTTTGGATAATCCTGAAGTTCAAAATAATAAATACGTCCTGCCTGTGCTGCAGCCATCTCTGCATATTTGCTTTGCCCTTTATCAGCTACTGTGGCATAGCCGCCTGATGCATTTTGCCAGTCTTTTTTCTGGTTATAAATTTCACTTCTCAGGAACCATGCATCCAATGCATGCTGTCCATCCGGGAATTTAGAGAGATAATTATTTAAGGCGTTAAGTGCACCGTTATAGTCTTTGTCTATATATTTATTTTCTGCTCCTTTGTAGGTAAGGTTATCCTCTTCGTTTACTGTTACCGATTTGCCGATGCTCTTCATAAAACTGATATACTCATCTGTGTTTCCATCGGCAGAATAAATAGCTTTTATATTATCAATAGCTTCTCCGGCTTCGGGGGCATTAGGATATTGGGCAATCAGTTTCTTAAACTGATTGAGGGCTTCTGCATTATTATTCATATTATAATAACATAAACCCAGTTTCATTTGTGCTTCCGGTTTCAGGTTGCCGCCTGCAGAGGAATTAATCACATTATTTAAATAGGGTACTGCTTCACGATACTTTTCGTCTGCGAGATATGTTTTTGCAATTTCGAGGTTTACGTCGGCGCTTATTGATGAGCCTGGAAATTTCCGATCGAAGCTTTTGAGCAGACTGATTTTCTCATTGGGACTGTTAATACCTGCTATCATAGCATTTTGGAAAGTTGCATAATCAGCAGCAGGCCAGCTATTGTTTATGATCGTGTTGTACATGGATTTTGCCCGGGGGAAATTTTTTCCCATGTAATAACAGTCTGCGGTACGCAGATAAGCATCCTGGTCAACAGGCTTAGCATTAATCGTTGGGTTTTTGCTTACCTGTTCAAATAAAGGCAGGGCAAGGTTGTAATTTTCTTTTTTATAATAGCAATAACCCAAATTATACCTGGCATTTGCGGGTGTTACTTCGCCTTCGGAATTACCGGGGTGACTCAGGTAGTCATAATAATAACGTATAGCATCATCAATGTGGTTTTGCCTGTAGGCAATTTCACCTTCCCAAAAATTTACCATCGGGGCTACAGATGCATTGTAAGGATCTTTAGCTGCCTTATCCAGTAAGGCTTTTGCACCATCAAGATTCTGATCGTTGATCAGTTCCATTGCCCTGCCATACATGATCCTGGGGAACATTTTTTTTACTGATTCTGAAGGAGATTGTATTTTTTCGAGTGTATTCAGCGCTTCCCTGTAATTGTTGGTATTAGCAAGTAATGCAGCAGCTATCTCCGCTGCTTCTTTCTGATATACTGAGTTAGGGTATTCATCCAGGAATTTTTTGAATTCGTTAAGTGCTATATCCTGGTAGCCCAGTTCATAGGATAGCTTGGCATAGTTGAATTTTGATACTTCGCGCTGGGAAAGATTTACATTGTTAGTGGCTCCAAATGAAAAAGCATTTCTTGCATTTGCCTTATCACCGAGTTTAAGATAGGCATCACCAAGTATATACATTGCATTCTGACTCAGTGAATCTTCGCCGCCGCTGAGTGGTTTAAGATTTTCTACTGCATTGGTAAGGTCATTGGTCTGGTAATAGCAATAAGCAAGTTCATACAAAGTTTCACGACTTACTTTTTTTGATTTATTTACATAATCTCTCAGATAAGGCAATGCTTTTGCATATTCTCTTTTCTCAAAAAAAGCGTGGCCCATCAGTTCTCCCATAGGTACATCGTTTCTTCCCTTATTTTTTTTCAGGGCTGATTCGCCGTAGTCTACCGCTTTTTCTTTCTGCCCCTGTGCATAATAAATGTTGGCTACATAAAAAGGTACTACCGATGCATAATCAGGATCTTTCTCTATTTTTTGAAATGCGGGAAGCGCTGCTTTGTAATTTTTCTTCGTATAAGTAATTACACCATAGTAATAATTGGCAGCTTTATAATTGGCATCCGTCGGATTTTTAGCAATACTTTCGAGCAGTGGCATAGCCTGATCGTATTTGTCCATGGTAAAATATGCATACCCCTGGTGAAATTTCATTGCAGATATCTGCTTATTGCTGAGGTTTTGTACACTGGTTTGTTCATAGTATGCAAGTGCATTTCTTAAGTCGTTTTTCCTGAAATAATATTCAGCGAGATAAAAGCTAAGTCTTTCTGTAAGTGAGGGGTTATAATTTAATCCAATAAAATGCTCTGCATCCTTTGCGGAAAAGCTTTCATTTTGCTGCAGTCCGCAGGCTAATGCATAAAAGCGGATATCATCAGTTGCTAAAGCATTGTTGGTACGGTCGGCGGAACTTGTAGCTTGCCTGAGTGATTTGAACAAAGGGTATGCAAGGCTGAATTGTTCATTCTGGAAGAATTCTTTTGCCTGCTTATAAGTTATCAGCGGATCTGTATTAATGGCAGAAGGCTGAGACATTACTGCTGATGCAATGCAGCAAAGTGTACATGTTAAAATAAAGGATGGTATGCGCATACGTATATATTGGTTCCTGCACAATGTTGCTACGACTTTTGACATTGCACGAAGTTCTCCTGTCTTTTGTTATAAATTTCTTAAAGTAGAATTGCTGCAAGATACACTCTTACTTTTTTTGCAATAACCATTCCAATCCGTTTGTGGATAAAAGGTTGGTATCACTTATTTTTGCGCACTAAAAAATAAAAAATGAAAAGGTTATTATCAACAAATTATAAAGACTGGGGTTTTAATATAGCATTATTTGTTTTGCGTATTTCAGCCGCATTGATGATACTGCCTCATGGATATGATAAACTCATTCATTTTACAGATAAGAAACATACGTTTATGAACTTCATGGGACTGGGAAGTACATTATCTCTTTCCCTTATTACATTTGCTGAATTTTTCTGCGCCATATTTGTTATAATAGGATTGTTTACTAGGTTTACGGTACTGCCACTGGTTATTGCAATGGGAGTGGCTTTGTTCAAAGCACATGAAGGGGCAATTTTCGGAGGCGGAGAAAAAGCAGCGTTATACTTCGCCATGTTCTTTTGTATCTTATTGGTTGGCCCGGGTAAGGCCAGTGTAGATGGAATAATGGGTAAATAAACTTGCTGAGAGAAATAAAGATTTATATCATTATTTTAACAGATCCAGCACCCGGTACATTTTCCTTACCAGGTTGTTCGTTGATCCGTTATAGTTATTGACGAGAAAAGAGAAGATATAAGTTTTTCCATTTTTAGCAGTATGATAACCGGCAAATCCTTTTACACCCCTTATTGTTCCGCTTTTTATATGCATATTATTATACACAGGAAGCGAATTAAAAAATGAAGCAAACCAGGGCTGCTGTTGTGCATATTTCAATACTTCCACCTGTGCATGAGTGGTTACCCTGTTGAGTGGTGAAAGACCTGAGCCGTCTACTATATTCAATTCATTAGGGTCTATACCTTTTTGATTCCAGAAATTTTGAATCTGTGTTACCCCGGTATCTGTGGCCGCATAGCCGGTTTGCCGGTAAGCTATTGTTTTAAGTAATGCTTCACCATACAGATTAATACTTTTTTTATTGAACCAATAGATCAGCGAATCAAGCGGGGGCGATTGATGTCTAAAGAATATGTTATTGGTATTTATGTTACTGCTGTCTGCAAAAACAATAACCATTTGATTATTCCCTTTGCCGGTTTGAATAAGGGTATCGCGCAGTTCACCTAAAAACTGTGCGGCTGCTGAAGGGAAAGCTCCGGATATTTTGAAACGATTCTCGTTTACCGGGATCGTTCCTTTAATTCTTCCTGTATCACCCGATGTTGGAAAATAAATATAAGCGTTGTCTCCACTGCCGGAGCGTGCTGCGCTGAGCTCAGACCGGAGAAAATAATTATTATACAAAACGGGATGGGTGCCTGCAATATCTACATGACTGCCTAACCTGCTTCCCGATTTCAATATGATATCGAACTGGTTTTCGCGCCAGTTCAATTTTTCTGCGCCGGCACCATAGTAATTGCCAATGTCCTGCCATATCCAGCCGTCGGGTATATCCTTTTTCGCCCAGCCACTATTATCAATTATGATATTGCTGCAATGTTTAAAATCATCAGGCAGTGAAGTAATAATTTGTTTAAGGGTTGTGCCTGGTGTGGTACTGCCCCACCTGGAACTGCCGAATGAAGGATCACCTGATGCTTGAATGACAATAGCTCCCGTACCAGGAAGGTTTTTGTCTTTAATTATTTCAAATGTAGTGCTGTAACGGAATGATTTACCTAATACCTCGAAAGCTGTAACACTGGTAATTACTTTTTGTGTGGATGCAGGCGCCATACCTGTTTGGCTGTTTTTGCCGAATACAATATTGCCGCTTGCAGCATCAATAACATATAATGAACTGATCGCGTACTTTAACTGGGGATCATTTTCAAAAGTTTTGAAAGCCGTGGCAATTCTTTGGGAAACCGTTTGGGCTCCCAGGTTACCACAGTAGTATAGCAACATTAATAACAGAATAATTTTATTACGGAAAAACACAATCGGATACATCCTTAAATTATTTTATTGCTCCTGCCGGAATGAGTAAATTTACATTATGGAAAATGAAGTTAGGGAACCTGCACCCAAATACAATTATATTTCAAGAGAGGACTACCTTCTTAAAGAGCGGAGTTCTGAAGAAAAGCAAGAATATTTCGACGGACATATTATTGCTATGTCGGGCGCCAGTTTGAAGCATAATATTATAGAAAGTAATGTAACAGGAACTTTATTTTCATTTCTTAAAGGCAAGAAATGTCAGGTCTTGCCTTCTAACATGCGTGTTACTAATCCCACACAGGACGCATATATGTATCCAGATGCCACCATTGTTTGTGATGGGCCGGAACTGGAAGCAGATACTTTTGACACCCTTACCAATCCGGCAGTAATTTTTGAATTGCTTTCCCCTTCTACAGCAGGCATGGACAAGGGTAGAAAATTTTTCTTTTACAGGGAAATTCCTTCCCTTCGCGAGTATATCATGATTGATACCAGCAGGAGATATATTATTGCTGCCCGCAGGCAAAACGATAATTCCTGGCTGTTCGAAAACATTGATGATAGCCATGATAGCTTAACTATTCAAACAATACATTTCAGCTTAACCCTCCGGGAAATATATGATGGTACAGGTCTCTGATTCTATAAATAGCACCCCTAAAATATTTGCATCTATAATTACTATCGGCGATGAACTGCTGATAGGGCAGGTAATAGATACCAACAGCGCCTGGATGGCACAGGAACTTAACAAAGCTGGTATCTGGCTCCGGCGTAGGGTAGCCGTTGGAGATAGTAAAGAAGAGATTGTCTATACTTTGGATGAAGAAAGCCGGCATGCTTCTATAATATTGATAACAGGCGGACTTGGTCCGACTGCCGATGATATAACCAAACCTGTATTGTGTGAATACTTTAACGGAAAGCTTGTGACAGATGAAGATGCCTTGGCAAATGTAACTTCAATTTTTGCCAGGCTCAACCGGCCAATGATAGAACGTAACAGGAAGCAGGCAGAAGTGCCGGATACCTGTACGGTCATACCTAATAAAAGAGGAACCGCCCCTGGTATGTGGTTTGAGAAAGACGGGAAAATATATGTGAGTATGCCCGGTGTACCCCACGAGATGAAAGGTATGATGACAGATTATGTTATTCCGCAATTGCAAAAGCATTTTACTTTCCCGTTTATAGATCATCGCACATTGCTTACTGCTGGTATCGGCGAATCTTTTATTGCCGAAAAAATATCAGGGTGGGAGGGTGCACTTCCTTCTCATCTCAAACTCGCGTACCTGCCCAATTACGGTATGGTGCGGTTACGCATTACCGGTACTGATTCGGATAATTATCGCCTGCAACAAGATTTAAATACACAGTTCAGCCTGTTAAAGGATTTAGTAAAAGACTGGATGGTGGTGGATGAAGATATTCCCATGCAGCAGGTAATAGGAAAACTTTTGTTGAAAAGAAATGCTACTGTAGCCACAGCCGAAAGTTGTACCGGAGGTTATATAGCACATCTTATCACTTCTGTAGCCGGATCTTCGGAATATTTTAAAGGCAGTATAGTGAGTTATGCAAACGCAGTGAAGGAACAGATACTTGGGGTGCCACACCAGGTGCTGGATAGTGTAGGCGCCGTAAGTGAAGAAACTGTACGGCAAATGGTGACAGGTGCTTTGGCAGCATTGGATACCGAGTATGCTGTTGCAACCTCAGGTATAATGGGACCGGGCGGGGGTACCCCCGAAAAACCGGTGGGCACTGTGTGGATAGCTGCAGGCAATAAGAAAAGAATAATAACAGAGTGTTTCCATCTCAGGTACGATCGAAGCAGGAATATAGAAATGGCGGCCACTTTTGCACTCAATATGTTGCGAAAAGTAATTGAGATGGATTTGGGTTCATAGCTATTAAGATATTATTCGAACTTTTGCTGTAAATATCTCTATTACTCCAGTATACTTATTTTGTATAGTGGAACAAATGTTTTGCCAGTAGGGGCGGGACACAGCGTTCCGTAAGAACGTATTTTGAGTGCAAAGTCGGGGATTTCGCACAGCAAGAGTATTTCAAATTATCACCGCATTTATTTTTCTAATGTCAGTGATGTTTTACAAATAAGTAGTAATATCAGATTGTTTGAACAGGACCTGTAAACCATTTCTTAACGGATACATGCCACCATATCCAAAGGAAAAACAATGTTAGTCCTACA